>NZ_DJBA01000059.1:76876-120834 GCF_002435615.1 Clostridium sp. UBA5988
GGCCACTCGGGAACTCCTCCATATTTTTAATATAACTAGATTTTCACAGTAGCTTGACCTGAGCTAATTTCCAATCTTTTACATAAATAAAAATGTCACTAAACTGACAAGACTTAGTATACAATTATATTGATTTTTTTTCAACCCCTTTTTTTAATATTTTTATAAAAATTTCATTGTTTTTTTCTCAATTAATCATAAATTCTTTATTTTAGGCATTTCGTCACTTAAATTTAAATCATTATACTAATTAAAAGTATTAATAATAAACTATTATTTCAATATATTTAATTTATTTCTTACATGATAATACCTGAAACCCGCATGAACAGAACAACTATTTTTATAGTTCTCTATTTTTATAGTTCTCTATTTTAATAGTTCTCTAGGAAACTAGATATCTATTTTCCTAGAGAACTATAAGTATAAGTTTATATTTAAATAGTTATTTATATAATTAATTTCCTTCTACTTTGTCCATATCTATATATTTAGAAAATATCTTCTTTAATTCTTCTATTTGCTCTTCATTCACCTTACGCTCTATTACATTGAGAGTTCTTAATACAGCTAATCGTTCATTATTATAAGTAAGGAATTCATTTATCTCTGAATAGTCTTCTTCATTCAAATCTTTACATATACCTATTATCTTTGCCTTCTCTGAAATTGTTAACTCATCTATTAATTCTTCTGGTGGTACCTTCATTACTTTGTTCTTTTCCTTGACCTGCTTATTATATTTATCAAACTCGATTTCATCAATTTTAACTATTTCATTATCACTCTTATAAATTTGATTTAGCTGATTTTGCCTTTCTCTATTAGCTTGAATTCTTCTTTTTTTTAATTCTTCATCTGATACAATAGTTTCATTAACCCCATTATTTTTAATTAAATCCCGTGAAGTATTTGCATCCATATTCTCCTTTTCTATACCAGTAGTAATTTCTTTATTATAATTTTCAGCTTTCTCACTGCTTTTAGCTATAACCTTATTTTCCTCTTTGTAATCTAAGTTTTCATTACTTATATTAAAGCTCACTAACGCTATTATATTTACTATTGTATATAGAATTATGGTCACAGAATATCCCTTTCTATTCATAACATATCCTCCTTAAATAAAAACTATCTAAATTATTCCATATTTTTTAGAATTTATACCCAAGTTGCTTCATATAAATTCATATGGAGGTGTTTCTGTGAGCAAAGTTAAGATTCATTACAAAGATTCATTAGGTTATTATACCTTATCCAACTTTTTAAAAGATGAATTAAATGCAAACACAATTATTGTTTGTATAGGAACTGATAGATGCATTGGAGACTGCTTAGGTCCTCTTATTGGTAGCATGTTAGAAGAAAAATTTTTCCCATTGCCAGTCTATGGAACTATAGCTAATCCTATACACGCATTAAATTTAGATAGTAAACTATCGGATATAAAATTAAAACATCCAGACTCTAAAATTATTGGTATCGATGCTTGTCTTGGTCCTCCTAATAAAATTGGCGAGATACAAGTTCGAGATTACCCCATTAATCCTGGAAAAGGTGTTGGTAAATCTCTTTCCCCTGTAGGTGATATATCAATAATAGGTATTGTCGATTCTAGCGATATTGATGAACCCTTTACAAGTAGAAATATACGATTAAATCTAATCTTGGAAATCTCTAAAGTAATAGCTCAAGGACTTGTTCATGGGTATTACCTCAGCTCATTATGTGATTAATAACAAAGGATTATCACCTAGATATTATATACAGTACATGGACTTATTTAACTATTTATACTATTAAAATCTTTTTAACAGCCCTTATTTTCCAAGATAGAATTATAGTTTTTATTAACTCTCCTTTCGTAGAAAATGAGTTCCCTACAACAACTAGAAATGATACAAAATAAAATATACCTACTATGCAAATATCTTTTTTGCATAGTAGGTATATTAAATCACATCTTTATATTTATATAACCTTTATTTTTAACTTCTATTGTTGGACATCATATAAACTTATTTACATAATTTAAAATATAGGTTTAATATTCTAACTTGTACATCTTAACTATTTATTGAAACATTATATCCTGTAAACGAATCGTCTAACTTATCTACATAGTCAAGCATCTTTCCTGTTCCAACAGCTACACAAGATACTGAATCTTCTGCTACATATACTGGTACATTAGTAACTTTTTCAATGAGTTTGTCTAATCCATCTAATAAAGCTCCTCCACCAGTCATTATTATACCTTTATCAGCTATATCTGCAGCCAGTTCAGGTGGTGTTTTTTCTAGTACAGAATGTGCACATTCAGCTATGGAAGTAACGGCTTCTTTTAATGCCTCTTCCATCTCACTAGAACAAACTGTGATATTTTTAGGTAGTCCAGTTATAAGATCTCTTCCTCTTATCTCTGCCTTCATGTCCTCATCTTTAGGATATGCGCATCCAATGTTTATTTTAAGTTCTTCTGCTGTTCTTTCTCCAATCATTAATTTATGCTTTTTCCTTATGTAACGAATTATAGCATCATCAAAATCGTCTCCAGCAACTTTAATAGACTCTCTTACAACCATTCCTCCTAGAGAAATTACTGCTATATCCGTGGTACCTCCACCTATGTCAATAACCATATTCCCACTAGCTTTAGTTATGTCTAACCCTGCTCCTATAGCCGCTGCCAAAGGTTCTTCAATTAATAAAACCTTTTTAGCTCCTGCATTTCTTGCCGCATCCTCAACAGCTCTTCTTTCTACTTCAGTAGCCTCACATGGTACGCACATTACAACTCTTGGTGTTGACATCTTTCTCTTACCGCAAGCTTTTTTTATAAAGTGCTCTAACATTTTTTCTGTAACATCATAATCTGATATTACCCCATCTCTAAGTGGACGAATTGCAACAATATTTCCTGGCGTCCTACCTATCATTTTTCTAGCTTCTTCACCTACTGCTAAGACCTTATTGGCACTTTTGTCTATTGCTACAACTGAAGGTTCTTTTAGTATTATACCCTTACCCTTTGTGTAAACCAGTACTGTAGCCGTACCTAGGTCTATTCCCATATCTGTTCCTACACCGAAAAAAAACATCTTAAAATTCACTCCTGCTCTCTAGTATTTTCTTCTTATTGAAATACTATACAATATTTACTAAAACAATATACACCTATTATATTACTATTCTACCTAACCTTCAATTGTTTTATATTTCATTTTAGTAGCTTTTCCACCTCTAATGTGTCTTTCAGCTTTATTTAGATCTAAGATGTTTTTTGCTTCTTCTGCTATTTGAGCATTTATTTTAGGTAATCTCTCAGTCATATCCTTATGAATTGTACTTTTACTTACACCAAATACCGATGCTGTTTTTCTTATTGTAGCCTCGGATTCTATTATATATTTTGCTACTTCTAGTACTCTATCTTCTATATAGTCTTTCAAAGCGTTACCTCCTTAACCCTTCTATAATTATAAATATGCTAACTTCCTTATTTAAATTACATTCTTGCTAGCCTTTTACTTTAAAGTTTAAAAGCTAGCAAGAATATTAATTCTATTTTAGTTATTTCTTATAACTAACATATTTAGCTGGGTCTATTTCTTTTCCATCTTGTAATACTTGGAAGTGAAGATAATCTCCATATTCCTCATATGCAAGGTTTGTAGTTTTACCTACAGCTCCTATTTCTTGACCAGCTGTAACTTTATCTCCAGCTTTAACTAGAACCTGTTCTTTAAGGTTTCCATATATTGTAGTTAGTCCATTTTGATGGTCTATTTCTACATAGGTACCTTCTGTATTTGCATCTACTTTTTTAACCACTCCAGCACTTACTGCTACAACTGCTGAACCTTCTGCAGCTTTAACATCCATAGCTAAGTGATTTTTATAACTCTTAGTTGTTGCCCAATATACTGGATCTTCAGAATATGCTCTACCTAAAGTACCCTCTACTGGATTTTTAAAACTAACTTTAGTTTGAGATGAAACTGCTGCAGTATCATCATTCTTAACTGTTGGTACTGGCTCAAGCTCCTCTTTAACTTGTAGTGCATTCTCAGGTTTTTCTGGTTGAGTTACAACTTCTTTTTCTGTTTGTTCTAATGCTACTTTATCTTCTTCAGAATTCTTATTGTTATTTCTTCCAGCTGTTACAGCTGCAACTGTAGCAACAGCACATAGACAAACAAATAAAATTACATAGAAGCCTTCTTTTTTGAAAAATTGCTTCACTTTATTAAGTTTATTGTTCATAAAAACACCTCCATCAGTATTGTGGACGTTTATTGGGAAATTAATACACTATAAGAAAAATTTTTTCTTATTTATCTCATCTTTTTCATATTTTTTTTGCTAAAAACTAAAAAAATAGGGCAAAAGCCCTACTTCTTCCTAATTTTCATTGATATTTTTTATTTCAATACCTGTATAATAATGTTTTAAAATCTCTTCACAACTCTTGCCTTGACTAGCCATTACATTAGCTCCCCACTGACTCATACCTACTCCATGACCAAAGCCATTACAATTTATAACAATTTGATTATTTAAAAACTCTAAAGAGAAGTTAGCGGAATTCAATCCAAACAACTGTCTAAATTTAACCCCTGTTATAGTAACATTGCCAAGGGTTATTTCTTTCACTGACCCACCATCTGTGTAATTATTTATTTTAATATGATCCTCTAGATTAGCAGGTGATAAATTTGCATTACTATAACTGCTATTAACCACATGGGCAAATCTGTTTATGTCTATAGTTTCCGTACTTTTATATCTTGGTGCAATATCTTCACCTAAGCTATCAACACTTCTAAGATAAGGTAGTGCTGTAGAAAATACATCTTCAACATTTTCAGTTTTTCCACTACTTGTAGAGAAGTAATAAGCCCCCAATACTAATTCATTATTATATGTTAATACCTGCCCTCTAGTCTCATTCACCACATCTTCAACTAGTTTCCATTTATTTTCTCCACTTATACCCAACTGAGCTATTTTTACTTCTTTGGGTGTATATACCTGACAATGAACAGTATCACACAAATCTGCTCCTCTTCCGTTGGCACATCCACTTGATATAGCTTTTGTATGAGCTAAGGTGTATGTCCTTGCTGCTATAGCTTGTGCCTTCAAAGCCTCTTTATTAAAGTTTAATGGCATCTCACTACATACTACTCCCTTAATATATTCTTCTAAAGGCACCTCTATAATTCTATTTTCCTTTGTCAAATAAACCTTTATTGTATCTACATCTATCTTAAAGGAATTGCCCTTATTTGATTTCTCACCTTTATTTTTAGATTGCATCACTTCTATAGCCTGTGATGAGTCATTTCCTTTTTTACCTATATTACCTCCTTCACCTAATATCAATTTATAGGATAATATTAAAAATCCTAGTAAAACTGCTGAATAAATAGCCACCATCAATATTGGTTTAATAATAACTATAGCTTTATCATAATTAATATTTATTTTAATCCTCCCATAGTACTTCACTTTTCTTCCTCCTAATAAATAAACTTCTCTCCTATACTAGACAGACTTAGTTATATTTATTATTATATTTATGGTAATATGCTTATAATTTTGTAAATATAAAAATGCCCAGCCTTAAATTAAAAGCTGAGCTATATAAAGTATAATTATATTCTAGTTATTTCTGCGCCTAGAGCATTGAGTTTATCCTCTATTGTTACATATCCTCTATCTATATGGTATATGTGATCTACTATAGTCTCACCCTTAGCACATAAACCTGCCAAAACCAGTCCTGCTCCTGCTCGAAGATCTGGTGCTACTACTTCAGCTCCTGTAAGCTCTTTAACACCTTCTATTGTCGCAATTCTTCCGTTAACATTAATATTAGCGCCCATCCTTCTTAACTCTGCCACCTGCATAAACCTATTTTCAAATATAGTTTCTGTCACACTGCTTCTTCCAGGGGTAATACTTAATAATGTCATCATTTGTGATTGCATATCTGTTGGAAATCCTGGATGAGGCATAGTCATAATATCTGTGGGTTTTAATTCTACATCTCCATCTACAAAAATTTTATTTCCGAATACATCAATCTTAACACCCATTTCACGTAATTTAACTATCACTGACTTGAGATGTTCTTCATCCACACCTTCTATTGTAATTTTACTTTTTGTAATGGGTGCTGCTATTATAAATGTTCCTGCTTCAATCCTATCAAATATAGGTGTATACGAAACTCCTTCTAATCTTTTTACTCCTGTTATGCATATCTTACCACTTCCTGCACCTTGAATCTTAGCTCCCATTTTATTTAAAAAATTTGCTAAGTCTACTATCTCAGGTTCCTTAGCTGCATTCTCTATAAAAGTATCTCCTTTAGCAAGAGTTGCAGCCATCATCAAGTTCTCTGTGGCTCCCACAGATGGGAAGTCTAAATAAACTGTATTACCCTCTAATTGTTCTGCAACTACTTCAACATATCCGTGTTCCTCTTTAATTGTTGCTCCTAAAGCTTTTAGTCCCTTCAAATGCAAATCTATAGGTCTAGATCCTATTTTACATCCTCCAGGCAGAGAAATTTTTGCCTTTCCAAATCTAGCTACCATAGCACCTATAACTAGGAAAGATGCTCTCATTTTTCTTACTAAGTCATTATCTATACCTTCATATTTCAAGTTTTTTGTATTAATATCAATTTTATTATTATCTCTATCTATATTAACCTCTGCTGAAAGAGATCTTAATACCTCACATAGTACAAATACATCTTCTAGCATAGGTGATCCATTGATGGTTGATACACTATCTGTTAGTATAGTGGACACTAGTATTGGTAATACAGCATTCTTGGCTGAACTTATGTTTACACTCCCTTTTAATCTACGGTTTCCATTTATATAAAATTTACTCATGTTAATCCTCCATTTAAAATGCTATTTCTTAGTATGTTATCCTGATTACAGGTGTCCCCATTATTAAATAGCATCCTGAGGAATATCTAACTATAGCACAGTTAAAATCTATCTCCTCACCTAGTATTATTTCTTTATCGTATAAATTTGTATTGCTTATAATACTATATCCATTACTTATTTCTACTTCATCAATATTTTGTGCTTTATTTAAATATAATTGCTTTAAAATCACATCTCTTGTTTCATCTATTGTGCCGTTTAAGATTTTACTTTTTACATATAGCGAGTATTCCACCTTACTACTAATTGGGGATAAAATTTCTTTAATTTTCTTTTCTACAGTTTTTTCTTCATCAATATCTAAATTAGGTTTACAAATAGAAATTCTTAGTACAACATCATATCCTTTACCATAATCAGCTATTGAAATCCTTCCATCATATTCTTCATGGTTATAATCTATTTTAAAACTTAAGTCCTTATTAACTTCTTGGTAAACTTGTCCCATAGTCTTTTCTATATTAGATGTTATAGTTTCATATATATTTTCTTTACTTTCTTGACTATAAAACCTGCCCTCCACTACATATTCCTCAGTAGAAGCATTTACACTATTTAATATTCCACTAAACATATCCTCTTCACTCTTCCCATAAAAGGTTTTATCCCTTATAATTAATATGCTTAATGTGAACATCACCACAATTAATAACTTACTATATAACTTCATACATATCCCACCTTAATATAAGAATAAATCCACCTATATTAAATCATTAACCTTTTTACTTTTTTTATTCATATTTACATATAATGTAATCAGTTATATTTTTATTTATACTAATAATATATAGCAACTTTTAAAATGTGTTCATAAATAAATTACTTTTTATCATAATGTATAAAATAAAAAGATAATTTATGAAATCACATAAATTATCTTTTTATTTCTATTTTTAAATTATAAATTAAAAGTCTTTTTCATCTAAGATTTCAAATAAGTTATTCTGATTTATTAGCCAATTACCTTGTTCCTCAGAAAGATATATATCCTTATCTACTTCATGTTTTTTTACAGTTTCCTCTTTATCATTCTTTATAATCCAATCAAAAGAAATATTGAAACGTCTCATATCATCGGATTTTTCTTTTTCTTTTATATTTATATTCTCTACTTCTACAGTACACTTTTTAAGGTAGGGTTGTCTTAATCTGTATGAAAAAATTAAACTCGCTTCGTAGTCATTATATCCTTCTTCTGTCATATATTCAGCAAATTCTTTTGTATCTTCAGATAACTTATCTCCAGGTACAGAACCTTTGGTTACATATTCATGATACATCTCTATATCTTTTCCATCTACAACATAATGCTTCTCAATAAATCCTCTTATTGTATCTTCTGCCTTATCCTCTTTTGAATTACATCCTGTTAAAACTAATGTTGATATTACTAAAAATGTGATAATGAAAATGTTTAGTAATTTACTTTTCATGATTTCCCTCCAAAATAAATAAAATTTTTAATTATAACAAAGATATAAAATACTTTAATGAAAAAATTTCATATTTCATAATATATTTTCAGTATACTAACCCATATTAAAGTTATCATATAATATTTCAAATCTATTATATCCATTTATGAGCCACTGTCCATTTTCCTTTGAGAGATACATATCTTTGTCTACTTTATGTTCCTTTACTATCTCCCCTTTATCATTTTTTATAATCCAATTGAACTTAACATTAAACCGTCTCATGTCTTCTGACTTTTCTTTTTCTGTTATTTCTAAATCCTTTATTTCTGCCGTGCAATTTTTTTCATAGAGTAACTTAAATCTATAAAAAATATATCCATCTGTCCTATATACCTCAAATCCTTTTTCAGATAAATATTCAGCAAATTCTTTATCAGCTTTTGTTAACTTATCTCCTATTCCATAACCATTTTTAACATATTCGCCATATGCTTTTACCTCTTCTTCATCTGCTACATAATGCTTCTCAATAAATCCTCTTATTGTATCTTCTGCCTTATCCTCTTTTGAATTACATCCTGATAAAACTAATGTTGATATTACTAAAAATGTGATAATAAAAATGTTTAGTGATTTACTTTTCATAATACCCCCTATATTTACTTAAATTTAAATACTTTCTTTGAATATATAAAAAAATACAATATCATATCTAAAAATAATGCTATATAATAACTTTTTTCTACTCTAAAAACATTGACTATCCCTTTAGAAGCCATGACCCATAACATACTGATGAAGATATTTAAAATATTTATAACAATAGCTTGAATCTTAAACTTAATAGTACGACTTGTAAAAATAAAATTCATAAAGGTCCATATAAAAAATATTATAGTTCCTATTATAAATACTATAAAACTAAATTTAGATATGATTCTAATGTTATAATTTGATATATCTATAAGACCTATAACTTTTAGTCTCACAAGTAATTGAATAATTATATATATAAGCACACATACATAACTAGATTTAAGGATAAATAAATATTTAGTATTATTAAATATACCTGATATTCCTTCCTCAAAGTCAGAATTATTCCCTATATTATTCTTAGCTATTTCAAAGGCCTCTTCCTCTGATTTGCCTGATTCCACTAAGTCACTAACTTCAGTTATAATGTAACTTTTTAATTCTTCCTTTAATTCTTTAACTTCTAATGTATCTTCAAAAGCTGAACTAAAGAGCTTTCTTAAGTATCTATTTATTTTCCTCTTTAAATTAATACTTAGATTATTCAACATTAACTGCCCCCTCTCTAAACTTTAAAATAAGCTCTGTTATCTTATTAAAATCTCCATTCAATTTATTAAGTTGAACTTCACCCTCTTTTGTAATTAAATAATGCCTTCTTTTGATTCCATTATCTCCTTCTATTACTTTAGATGTGATAAAGTTTTGTTTTTCTAATCGTTTTAAAGCTATATATAAAGTTCCTGTTTGAAGTTCAAAGTTATCCTTAGCAGCTATATTAACTAGTTTCATTATGTTATATCCATAAATATAATCATTACCTTTAATAATAGATAAAATTAAAATGTCTATAAACCCTTTTAATAACTCTTTATCTATTTCCAATCACACCCCTCCTTTTACTTAATATGTATAATATTATTATATGTAGTATTACTATATATAGCAATACTATTCTCGAAATATTTTTATTATTTTATCGGATTTTATTCCTATACATTTAAAAGGAGCACATTAAATGATATGAAAATCATTTAATGTGCTCCTTTTAGTTTATATAAATATTTGAAATATATGGTACCGAAATTTATTCTACCCACTGTGCTATAGTACAGAGAATACTAACATTATTTTTTCTTACCTTTAGTACTCCGTCAGAAGTATTAACTTTGTACTTCTTTCCATCTGCATCTTCAAAGGTTGTTATTGTTGGTATAAGTCCTGCAATTATAGCAGAATGATCTGGAAGAATTCCTAGTCTGCCTTCTGTAGTTTCACAGTTTAAAGAGACTGCATCTCCTTTAAAAAACTCACTCTCTGGAGTAATTATTGTAAGCTTAAAGACCTTTTTCATATTTTATCACATCCAAAATAATATTAACCCAAAGTCTTAGCTTTCTCTATAACATCATCTATTGTTCCTGCAAATAAGAATGCTGACTCTGGTAAATGATCATGTTTACCTTCTAATATTTCCTTGAATCCTCTTATTGTTTCTTTTATAGGAACATATCTACCTTTTAAACCAGTGAATTGCTCTCCTACTGTAAAAGGTTGAGATAAAAATCTTTGAACTCTTCTTGCTCTATTAACAAGAACTTTATCTTCATCTGATAATTCATCTACACCTAATATAGCTATAATATCTTGAAGTTCTTTATACCTTTCAAGAATATACTTTACTTGAGTAGCTATTTCATAATGTTCCTCACCAACGATTCTAGGATCTAGTACTCTTGAGCTTGATTCTAATGGATCAACCGCAGGATATATTCCAAGCTCTACTATAGCTCTAGATAGAACTGTAGTTGCATCAAGATGGCTAAATGTTGTTGCCGGTGCTGGGTCAGTAAGGTCATCAGCAGGAACATATACTGCTTGAACAGAAGTAATTGATCCACTGTTAGTAGATGTTATACGTTCTTGTAATGCTCCCATCTCTGTTGCTAGGGTTGGTTGGTATCCTACAGCACTTGGTATTCTACCTAATAATGCAGAAACCTCTGAACCTGCCTGAGTAAATCTAAATATATTATCTATAAATAATAATACATCTTGACCTTTATCTCTGAAGTATTCAGACATAGTAAGTCCTGTAAGTGCAACTCTCATTCTAGCTCCTGGTGACTCATTCATTTGTCCAAATACTAAAGCTGTCTTATTTATAACCCCTGAATCTAGCATCTCATTGTATAAGTCATTTCCTTCTCTTGTACGCTCTCCTACACCAGTGAATACTGATAATCCACCATGTTCTCTAGCTATATTGTTGATTAATTCTTGTATAAGTACAGTTTTACCAACTCCTGCACCACCAAAAAGTCCTATCTTTCCACCCTTTTGATATGGTGCTATTAAATCTATAACCTTTATACCAGTTTCAAACATTTCTGGTTCCACAGATTGCTCAGCAAAGCTTGGAGCTGGTCTATGAATTGTATAATAATTATTAGTATCAAGAGGACCTTTTCCATCTTTAGTTTGACCTAATACATTAAATAGTCTTCCAAGTACCTGTTCTCCTACAGGCACTTCAATAGGTCTTCCTGTATCTATAGCCTTAACTCCACGTTTAAGTCCTTCTGTTGATTCCATAGATATAGTTCTAACTATATCATCACCTATATGTTGTTCAACCTCAGCAACTATAACTCTACCATCCATCTTAATTTGGATAGCATTATAAATGTTAGGCAATGAGTCTGTATCAAATTTTATATCTATTACTGGTCCAATAATTTGAACTACTTTACCAATACGTTGTGCCATATTAATTCGCTACATCTAACTATATTAATATATAAGTTAAATATAACTCCTCCTATCTATACTTTTTATATAGGTTACGATATAATGGCTTATTAACTTTGTGCTTGAGCTCCACCAATAATTTCTGAAATCTCTTGAGTGATAGCCCCTTGTCTAACCCTATTATATTTTAACCTTAAAGAAGCTATTAATTCATCTGCATTTTGAGTCGCACTATTCATTGTCTCCATTCTATTTCCCTGTTCTGAAGCCTTAGAATTTATCATTGCATTAAGTATCATTGCATTACAATAGGATGGTACTATTGACTCTATAATCTCTTCTTTGTCGCCTTCTATATCAAATTCATCTTCACCAATATGGTCTTCTTCGCTTTCTTCAAAAGTAAGAGGCAATAATCTACACTCTTTTGGTTCTTTTACTATTGGATTTTTAAACCAAGTATAAAGTATACTTACTTCTCCTACTTTTTCTTCACTAAACATATTGAAGCTATACTCAAAGATACTCTTAGCTTCAGTAGCTGTAGGCACATCAGAGATAGTTTGATTATATTTATCTAATGTCTTAATCCTATGTCTCTTAGCTAAGTTTTTACCTTTTTCACCAATAACTGCTATTAAATAATCCTCTTCATGGCCTTTAGTTATTTCTTTAAGCTTATCTATAACATTATTATTATAGGCACCGCACATTCCCATATCTGAAGTTATAACAATGATTAATTTCTTTTTACTTCCATTGGATTGCATATATCTATTTTCTTTTGGCAGTGATGGAATTACTTCATTCATAACTTCTCTATAGCTTTTAAAATACGTGTCATTTGTATATAAGGATACCCTTACCTTTTTTAGTTTAGATGTTGCTACTAAAGCCATAGCCTTAGTAAGCTTTTTTGTATTCTCTATAGATTTTATTCTCTTTTTTAAAATAACTAATCCTGCAACGCCCATATTTTCACCTCCTAAAAATTTAGGTGATATCTCTAAATTTCAGTTAAAAATACTTTTTTAAATTCAGTTATGGCCATATTAAGTCTTTCTTTTATTTCTGAATCTAATTCTTGTTTTTCTTTTATAGAACTTGGGATGTCTCTATAATGAGTACCTATATATTCTAAAAATTCCTTTTCAAAAGCTTTAACCTTATGAACTGGAATATCACTTAAGAAATCATTCACTCCGCAATATATTATTATTATTTGCTTTTCTACATCCATAGGAGCATATTGTCCCTGCTTTAATATTTCTATTAGCCTTTTACCCTTTTCAAGCCTCTTAACAGTTTCCTTGTCTAAATCTGATCCAAATTGAGTAAAGTTCACAAGTTCTCTATATTGAGCAAGTTCTATTCTAAGGGTTGATGATACTTGTTTCATAGCTTTAATTTGTGCATTTCCTCCAACCCTAGATACTGATATACCTGCATTTACCGCTGGTCTTTGACCTGCATGGAATAAGTCAGATTCTAAGAAAATTTGACCATCTGTTATAGATATTACATTTGTAGGAATATATGCTGTAACATCTCCTGCTAAAGTTTCTATTATTGGAAGAGCAGTTAATGATCCTCCTCCTAAGTCATCAGAAAGTTTTGCAGCTCTCTCTAAAAGTCTTGAGTGAAGATAGAATACATCTCCTGGATAAGCTTCTCTTCCTGGTGGTCTACGAAGTAATAATGACATAGTTCTATAAGCAACAGCATGCTTAGACAAATCATCATATACTATAAGTGCATCTCCACCTTTATACATAAAATACTCAGCCATTGAACATCCTGAGAAAGGTGCTAAATATTGAAGAGATGCAGATTGTGATGCCGTTGCAGCTACAACTATTGTATAGTCCATAGCCCCTTCAGCCTTTAGTGTATTAACTATATTAGCAACAGTTGACTGTTTTTGACCTATAGCTACATAAACACAAGTTACATTTTTACCCTTCTGATTTATGATAGCATCTATTGCTAATGCACTTTTTCCAGTCTGTCTGTCTCCTACAATTAACTCTCTTTGACCTTTTCCAATTGGAATCATAGAGTCTATAGCCTTTATACCTGTTTGCATAGGGCTTTTTACTGATTGTCTCTCTATAACTCCTGGTGCTTCTACTTCTACAGCTCTATATTCTGAAGTTACTATCATTCCGTTACCATCGATAGGATTTCCTAGAGAATCTACAACTCTTCCTATAAGAGCTTCACCAACAGGTACTTCTACTACTCTACCCGTTCTTTTTACTATATCGCCTTCTCTGATACCTTCTTCAGAACCTAATAATACGCATCCAACATTGTCTTGCTCTAAGTTAAGGGCAATTCCATATACGTTATTAGGAAATTCTAATAGCTCTCCTTCTAAACAATTATCTAATCCATATATTCTAGCTATACCATCTCCAATTTGGATTATAGTACCAGAATCTATAGTGTTAATGTGACTTTCATATCTATCTAATTCTCTTTTTATAATAGATGTTATCTCACCTGGTTTAATATGCATGATTCCACCTCTATTCTCACCACGATTTAAAGCCTGTATTACATGTCATCTCTAACATATCTAAGCTTACTTTTTACTGTTCCATCAGTAATATCATTTCCTATTTTAACTAATACTCCACCAACTATACTCTCATCTATTTCTTCATGGATTACTATTTTTCTACTATAGAACTTCTCAAGTCCTTTAGTTAACTTAATTCTCTCTTCATCAGTTAGTGGAATTACAGTCCTAACTGTGGCATTAAGAATTTTACCTTTTTCATCTAAATCTATAATACACTCTTGAGATTTAGCCTTACCAATCTTACATTTTTCACTATTAACTATCTCATCAATTGTAGCTTTAGTAGTTACATCTTCACCTATAATAACTTTGATATCATCTTTGTAAGACTCATCTACTATATTATTTATGACAATTTCTCTACTATAGAAATCCATTAACCAACCTCTTAATTTTTTTATTTCTTCTTCATTTAGAGGTTTATTAGTTATAATATCTGCTAATAATTCTTTATTAAGCTCACTAAAGTTATATCTACCTATGTTACCTTCTGATATATTTTTAAGATCCATAAGTTTAGTCTTAATAGTTCCATCTATGGTTTCATCTCCTACAGAGATTAACATTCCGCCTAATAGAGATTTATCTATTTCTTCCTCTATTATTACTGTCTTTTCATAACGTTTTTCCAACTTACTTTTAATAGTTTCTCGTTCATTATGATTTAATGGAATTACAGACTTAATTTTAGCTACAACGGTATTATTATTTTTAAGGTATACTAATTTAAACTGATTATACTTTTCTCTCAGATAAAGTATTCTTCCTTTATCAATAAGTAATAATAAAAAACTTAAAAGTTCATCCTCGATCTTACCCTTAAATAATTCCTCAAATATTCTCTTCTTATTGTGCTTATTAATTTGAGGATTTCTGATAATCTTTATAAGTCCTTCATTATTATCCATTTCCTCAACTACTTCACCTAGTTCTTCCAAAACAGTTTCTACATTACCTGCTTCTTTACACATTTCATAAAGAGCTAGAGCATACCGCCTATCTAAAAATTCATACATTTTTAAATACCTACCTTAGCTATAAATTTATCAATTAACTCTCTGTGACTTTCTTCATTAATTTCTTTCTCTAAAGTTTTCTCAGCAAGTTTCATGGATAAATCAATAATTTCTTGCTTAATTTCTTTACTAGCTTTTTCTCTTTCCCTTTTTATTTCTTTAGTAGCTCGTTCTTTTATGTTAGCTACTTCTCTTTGTGAGTCTTCAACTATCTCAGCATAGACTTTATCAGCTTTTTGCTTATAACTCTCTACTAACTTCAAGCCATCATTTCTATATCTTTTAACATCTTCATCATACTTTTGTTTTAATAACTTCGCTCTTTCTTCTTCATCCCTAGCCTTTTTGAAAGCACTTTCCACTTCTTCTTTTCTAGTATTGATAACTGCTAAAGTCTTATTAAACACAAATTTTCTTAGTATTAAATAAAATATAAAGAAATTGATGGTTGATGGTACTATAATACTCCAATCAATATTCATAAGCTACGTTCCACATCATCCTCTTAATTTAATTACAAATATATACTACACTACCTACTATATCTTCTTCAAAATGCAACTAATTAAGATATGGAACTATACCCTCCTTCTCAATATTTTTACTAAGATATTAACCTTTTACTCCGAATAATATTAATAATAATCCAAGTAAAAATCCATATATAGCTGTGGCCTCTGATAAAGCTCCCCCTACTATTAAAGCACTCATTATTTTACTACTAGCCTCTGGTTGTTTTGCTATACTCTCTACTGCTTTACCAGTAGCATTTCCTGTTCCTAATCCTCCACCAATAACTGCAAGTGCTGCTATACCTGCTCCTAATGCTGACATTCCTGCTATAAAAGCTGCTGAATCCATTTATAATTCCTCCTCAAAAATAAATATTTTTTATATTTATAGTAATTTACTATTAATAATTTTTATTTAGTTAAATTTAGTTTTTAATGTTCTGCTGTAATCTTAATATTAATCATTGTTAACATTACAAAAATAATCATTTGTATAGTTCCATCAAATATATCAAAATAGAAATGGAACGGTATAGGTAATCCTATTGCTGCAATAAAATTTAATCCTGTAAGAGCTCCGTATAGAAGTTCCATGATCATTGTTGCTGCAAAGATATTTCCAAAAAGTCTTAGACTTAATGATATTGGAAGCATAATTCTCTCCATTATATTTATTGGTAACAATAATGGTACAGGAGATGCATATCCTTTAAAGTAACCCCAAAGACCTAACTTTTTAATAGTATGCCCTTGAATTACAAAAAAAGTAGTAAGTGCAATTCCTAAGCTTACACTAAAATCTGATGTAGGAGGCTTTATTCCAAATAACCCTACCATATTTAATAAAAATAAATAAATTCCTAAGGATCCTATGTAAGGAATAAAAGGACTTGAACCTGGTCCCATGTTATCTTTAACTACATTAGATAAAAATTCTATTCCAACTTCTACAATACTTTGTACCTTACCTGGAACTTTTTTAACCTTTCTACTATATAGAATGGATAAAACCAATGCTAATGCAATAAATACCCATTGTATAAAAACACTTGACATAACTTCATATTTATATCCAAAGAGATTAATTGCAAACAAAGGTGCCATTTCTTCCATAACATCATACTCCTTTCTGGCTTTTCAAGCTAAAACCATAACATAATATAGCTAATAGCTGAGCCGTATATCCTGCAATAAAAATAAAAAAGCTCACCTCACTTTTCTTAATTATAGCGAGAGATATTCCACAAACAAGTCCTATTCTAACTATATAAGATAAAAGTATTAATAAACCTTTAAATCTCTTATCCTTCATAATAATCATTTCAGTTGTCAGTGAGTTAATAATAAAATTCACAAAACTACAAATTATCCCCAATAAAAAAAACCAAGATATCCAGTTAAAGAATAACATTAAAATTAATGAAACTATAATTCCTATAATAGAATCAAATAAGCCAACAAGCTTAATAACCTCTGAGCACTCTTTATTCATTGGATTGGACCACCTCGCTTTTGCATATATGATATTATACATCTAGGTTCAAATCTTCTAAAACCTAAATTTCCACCAAATTAGGTCAAATTTGTTCTAAAGAAGTAAATAATCAATAATAGTACAAGTTCTCTCTGCTTTGCTACATTTTTTGAGGTTTTACAATAAAAGGATTATTTCAAAAAACTTTTATTCATTTGTCTGTTAAAACTGAAAATTTACAATAGGTAGTCAAAAGAATTTAAAATATCAATTATTTTCTGAATTAAAAGATTTATTACTAAAATATTCCCTACTAAACTATAATAAATCAATTTAAACCTCTACATTACATTTTTTATATAAAAAAGTATATAATTGTATATTCGTTGTATGCAATTTTTTTATGCATTGCATTTATTAGAAAAACGGATGCGACCTTTAATTTTACTTAATATTGATTAAATATTTATTAACTTATTCAAAATTCTAACTAATAAAAGCTACTATTCTCTATAGAAACATCGTTTTTAGGCTTATTGTTTTACTTTTATCCTTTAAAGTTATTTTTATTGTATCTTATCGGTGCTATTTCTATACTAAATTAAATTATAAATATTTGAACTTTATATTAAAATACAGAATATTATATGATCTTAACCTTATTAAGTAATATAATAAAGTTATAGTATTTTTTTATTACCTAAAAAAAAATAATAAAAAATAATAATTTTCTCTTGATAATTATTATTTAATAGTATATAATAAGTTCATAAGATAAATACATCGAGAAAATCTAAAACAAAAATTAATATAACATGAAGATTTAAGGAGGAAATATTTATGAAAAAATTTGTATGTACAGTTTGTGGTTATATTCACGAGGGAGATTCAGCTCCAGAGTTTTGTCCAGTATGTAAAGCAGGTGCTGATAAATTTGTAGAAAAATCAGAAGGCAACCTAGCTTGGGCTGATGAACACAGAATAGGAATTGCAGCAGAAGTTGATCAAGAAGTAATCGAAGGATTAAGAGCTAACTTTACTGGAGAATGTACAGAAGTTGGAATGTACTTAGCAATGAGTCGTCAAGCAGATAGAGAAGGATATTCTGAAGTAGCTGAAGCTTATAAGCGAATAGCATTTGAAGAAGCTGAACACGCAGCTAAATTTGCTGAATTATTAGGAGAAGTAGTTGTAGCAGATACAAAAACTAATTTACAAATGAGAGTTGATGCTGAGCATGGTGCTTGCCAAGGTAAAAAAGACCTTGCTACATTAGCTAAAAAATTAAACCTAGATGCAATTCACGATACAGTTCATGAAATGTGCAAAGATGAAGCTAGACACGGTGCTGCTTTCAACGGTTTATTACAAAGATATTTTGGTAAATAACCCTCCATTCCCCCAATTTAGTAAAATTTACCTAAATAATATATGGAGCTCTAGTATTAACTAGGGCTCCTTTTTTGTATGCAATCTAATATGTCAATATTATTTTTATTAGAAAAATACCCTGATTAGAAATCTAAATCTAATCAGGGCAATATTACAATTGTAATAATATACTACTTAGTTCCGAATAAACGATCTCCAGCATCACCTAATCCTGGAACAATATATCCATGTTCATTTAATTTCTCATCTATTGATGCTAAATATATATCTACATCTGGATGTGCTTCCATAACAGCTTTTATTCCTTCTGGAGCTCCAACAAGACACATAAGTCTTATATTTTTAGCCCCTCTTTTCTTAAGAGCATTTATCGCATCTATAGCTGAGCCTCCAGTTGCAAGCATTGGGTCAGTTACTATAATATCTCTATCTTCTATATCTTGAGGTAACTTACAGAAGTATTCTACCGGCATTAAAGTCTCTTCATCTCTATACATACCTATATGTCCAACTTTAGCTGCTGGTATAAGCTTAAGCATTCCATCAACCATTCCAAGTCCAGCTCTTAGTATAGGTACTATTGCCATTTTCTTTCCTGCAAGAACTTTACACTTTGTAATTCCTATAGGAGTTTCAATTTCAACTTCTTCTAGTTGCATATCTCTAGTAACCTCATAAGCCATAAGCATAGCAACCTCTTCTACTAATTCTCTAAAGTCCTTAGACCCCGTATTTATATCTCTCATGAATGCTAATTTATGTAGTATTAATGGATGGTCTATTTGTGTAACTTTACTCATATGTTCTTATCCTCCTAAAATTATTTATTATATTTTTTTTCTATCTCCATTATCTTGTTAACCCTATTCTCGTGTCTTCCACCTTCAAAGGTTGATCCAAGAAATGCATCAACTATATCTAAAGCAAGTCCGGTTCCTACAACTCTTTCTCCCATTGCTAATATATTGGCATTATTATGTTCTCTAGTTGCATGTGCACTAAAAGTATCACTGCATAGTGCTGCTCTTATTCCTGGTATTTTATTAGCTGATATACTTATTCCAATTCCTGTACCGCATATTAAAATTCCATAATCATATTCTTTAGCAACTACCGCTTCAGCCACTTTTTCAGCAAAATCTGGATAGTCACAAGAATCTTCTGTATATGTACCATAATCCCTAACTTCTATGTTCTTTTTCTCTAAGTGTTTAATTACTTCTTTTTTTAGTCTTAAACCACCATGATCACTACCTATTGCTATTTTCATATTTATCCCTCCAATTATACTTTTAATATGTTAAAGCCAGCACTTTTTTTAAGTCTATTCATTACTGCAGTACCTACTCCACTCTCTTCAAATGCTTCACAAAGAATTATATCAATGTCTATACTATCAAAACTTCTTAAAACTCTAAATAAATTTTTACCTATATCTTCTATATCACATCTTGCTCCAATAGAAACGACAGTTCCTTTATTATATAAAGATTTTGTTTCATCAGTTGCTATAATTCCAACTTTTTTCCCTTGTTTAATATAATTTAATACTATTTCATTAATTTTTGCAACAACTTTATCTATATCACCGTCTACTATCTTCACTGGAGCCTTCGGTGCATAATGTCTATATTTCATTCCTGGTGCCTTAGGCTTAAAATCTTCTGTAGGCTTTGATAATATAGATGGATCTATATAAACCTGATTATCTATTTCCCTTAACATCTCTAAAGTTATAGCGCCTGGTCTTAATATACATATAGGAGAAACTGTACAATCTACTATAGTTGACTCTACGCCTACAATACTATTTTCTCCTCCTAATATATAGTCTACCTTTCCATCTAAGTCTTCAACACAACTTTCCATATCAGTAGGGCTAGGTCTACCGGATATATTAGCTGAAGGTGCTGCTATAGGCACTCCAGCAGCTTTTATCAAACTTATAGCGATATTATTTTGTGGCATTCTAATTCCCACAGTAGGTAACTTTGCACTAGTAACCTGTGGAACTAGTTCAGTCTTCTCAAGTATTATGGTTATTGGTCCTGGCCAAAACTTTTCTATTATTTTTCTTGCTACAATTGGTACATTTTTAACGTAAGGTTCTATATTATAATCTCCTACATGAATAATAAGAGGATTATCTTGTGGCCTACCCTTTGCCATAAAAATTTTAGCTACTGCTTCACTATCTAACGCATTAGCACCTAATCCATATACGGTTTCCGTAGGGAAGGCTACAAGGCCACCATCTTTTATAACTTTTCCTGCTTCTTTTATCACACTTTCATCTGGAGTCTTCTCACTTAACATCATAACTTTTGTTTTCATACCTATTAACACCCACTTCAATAATCCATTAAAATAAATTTATCATTACAAACCCAAATATAATCCCAAATATAATCCACATTGCATTTGTATAACTACTATGCAATTCATTGCTTTCCGGAAGCATTTGTCCAAAAGCTACATAAAGCATAATTCCACTGGCAAAGGCAATACTATAGCCTAAAAATGCAGATGATATAGAATTAATTAACATACCTATCCAGGCTCCTATAACAGTTGGAAATGCTACTAAAAAACTATACCATAAAATTTTAAATGGTTTCTTGCCAGCAGCTATTAACGGTGTTGCCATGGCAATTCCTTCTGGTATATCATGAATGGATATTAATATACTCATCTTTATACCTAATCCCGAACCCTTAACAAATCCAAAACCCATTATAATACCTTCTGGAAAATTGTGCATCATTAACCCTAAGGCCATTAATATTGCAACTTTTGTATGATTTATCATACTTGGATTTCTATCATTACTGTGGCTACTTACTTTAATTAAACAATCTATAAAATATATAACTATTACTCCAATAATTATAACTATGAGAGTTCTAATAAAGCCGATCTTATCAATTGATTCTGGTATAAGTTCTAAAAAAATTATTGATATAATTATCCCTGTAGCAACTGCCAATAAAACTCCTAATAACTTGTCAGTAGGATTTTTTAAGGATACTCCAATTAATGCACCAACCATAGTTCCTATTAGAGATACTATAGCAGAAAAAATTCCTATTATAAATATAGTACTATTCATAATTTCTCCTTGAAAATTATTATTAGTAAAATATATTTATAAATTCTATATTTTATTCTGTTTTCTATATTCTTTTATATTAGCTATAGCATCCTCAGTAAATACAGCAGTTACACAATACTTAAAAAGTAGATCTAATAGCATATATTTCTTTACTCCACCTCGTTTTACTACAAAGTAATAGTAGTCATCATCCTTAGGCATTTTTACTTTAACATAATATTTCCCTATACCACTGAATCTCTCTAGCACTTTATTGGTAACCAATCTCAATCTTTTATTTCTAAACTTAGACTTTGTTATTATCAATATATCAAAGTATTTTTCTTGAGGTATTGTATGAATAATTGCTACTTTACTATAGTGAATTTTATATTTTATTCTACCACCTAAAATAGATATCAGTATTTTATCTTCATATAATTGAAATTTTAAATATTCTTCGTTGTATCTCATTAGCACAGAAAATAATATTAAACTTTCAATAACACAAAGATATATAATAAAAAATATATTTATTTGTTTAGCTATAAGCAACACTATAGGCAATATTATAAAAATAAAGCCCATAGATAGCATAAACCTTTTGTAAGATTTTCTTTGCTTCTTTAGGACTTTATCTATATCCATTAAGTAATCCTCCATCTTACAAAATTTAATACCTAAATACCATTTCCCATTGCCTTCATTTTTTCGGCTTGGTCAGCAGTTATTAGCCCATTCAACATTTCATCTATATCCCCATCTAAGAAAGCTTCAAGCTTATAAAGAGTTAATCCTATTCTGTGATCTGAAACTCTTCCTTGAGGATAGTTATAGGTTCTAATTCTTTCACTTCTATCTCCAGTTCCAACTTGACTCTTTCTATCATCTGCAATTCCTTTAGCTCTTTCTGCTTCTGCTGCTTCATAGAGTCTAGCTCTTAATATTTTCATAGCCTTTTCCTTGTTTTTAAGCTGGGATTTTTCATCTTGGCATGAAACTACAAGTCCTGTTGGTAAGTGAGTCATTCTTACTGCTGAATCTGTTGTATTAACGCACTGCCCACCATTTCCTGAAGCTCTAAATACGTCTATTTTTATATCATTCATATTTATGTCGATATCTACGTCTTCAACTTCTGGAAGTACTGCAACAGTGGCTGTAGATGTATGGATTCTACCACTTGATTCTGTGTCAGGTACCCTTTGAACTCTATGCACTCCACTTTCATACTTTAATTTACTATAAGCCTTATCACCCTTAACCATGAATACTACTTCTTTAAATCCACCAATATCAGTTTCATTAGCACTCATTATTTCTACTTTCCATCTGTTACGCTCTGCATATCTTGTATACATTCTAAATAAGTTAGCTGCAAATAAGGCTGCTTCATCTCCACCAGCTCCACCTCTAACCTCTATAAATACGTTTTTATCATCATTAGGGTCTTTAGGTAATAATAATATTCTTATTTCTTCCTTAGCCCTTTCGCATTGTTCTGTTAATGCCTTTATATCTTCTTGAATCATCTCTCTCATTTCTCTATCTGATTCTTCATTTAGCATCTCTTTATTTTCAGCTAATGCATTTTCAGCATCTCTGTATTCTCTATACTTTCCTACAATTATCTCTAACTCAGCATGCTCTTTGCAAAGCTTCTGCCATTCCTTTTGATTAGCCATAACACTAGGATCACTAATTTTATTTGATAATTCATCATATTTGTTTTCTAAAAAACCTAATCTTTCTAACATATATTAACACTCTCCGTAATTTAATCATAAATCTTAATTTTTTACATCATTCCATTATACCATAAAAATATTATTTATGGTAACTTTCCTATGACAACTCGGTGATTTCCACCCAAATCCCTTAAACTATATATATCACTAAATCCTTCAGTTTTCATGATGGATTTTACTTCCACTTCCTGATCATGTCCTATTTCAAAGCACAAATATCCATCAGAGGAAAGTACCTCTTTTCCTTCTTTGCATATCCTTCTATAGAAATCAAGCCCATCTTGACCTCCTGAAAGAGCTAGGTGAGGTTCATAGTCTTTAACATCTTCCATAAGGATAGGAATTACTTCTTGCTTAATATATGGTGGATTTGACACTATCATATTAAATTTTAAACCTTCTTTTATAGGTAATTGAAATAAATTACTTTTATTTACATTGGTCTTTTCTCCTAAATTTAAATTTGAAATATTTTTTTTAGTTACATTTAATGCTATATCACTTATGTCGTATAACCACACTTTGCTATTTCCCACATAATGGCCTATTGAAACTCCAATAGCTCCACTTCCACAGCACATATCACATATTAAACTTATATTATTTTTCTTTATTATAGAAATACACTCTTCTACTAAAATCTCTGTATCTGGTCTTGGTATCAACACTCCCTCTTCTACGAAAAAGTTAATACCCATAAATTCAACTTGCCCTAGAATATATGCCATAGGTTTTTTGCAACTTCTTAAATTTATAAGTTTAAAAAATTCTTGCTCTTTATCTAAAGTTAATATTTCTGACCTGTTCATAATTATATACAACTTTTCTACATTTAAAACCCTGCATAATAGAAGCTGTGCATCTATTATGTATGATTCAATATCACTACTTTTTAATATATCATATGCCTTTATTAACGCTTCATTTATATTCATATTGTTCCTCATTCACTATAATTCATTCTAACCCCTCTGCAGCTTTTAATGAAGTTATTGCAACTTCAAGCATAGATTCATCCGGTTCTTGTGTTGTTATCTTTTGCAAAAGTAACCCTGGCCATGCAATAATTTTTGATATTTTACTATTGCTCTTTCCTAGCCATTTTATAACCTCATAAGTTACTCCAGATACCACTGGTAGTAATAATACTCTAGAAATCACTCTCTGACCTATAGATTGCCATCCCGTGAAGGAAAATATAATTATACTAATAACCATAACTAAGAATAAAAAATTAGTTCCACACCTTGGATGGAGTCTTCCAAATTTCTTAGCATTTTCTGGTGTTAAATCTATACCACTTTCATAGCAAAATATAGTTTTATGCTCAGCTCCATGATATTGATATACTCTTTTTATGTCTTCTAGTTTTCCAACAATAAATATATAGCTTATAAATATTATAACTCTTATTATCCCTTCTATAATATTTAAAACTACCACATTAGATGTTATTGTTTTTTTTACCAAACTAGTTAATGCCGTTGGTAAAATAAAAAAGAGTAATGTAGAAAAAGCTAGGGAAAGAACTAATGATATACCCATTAGTACACTATTTCCTTTCTCCTTAAAAACTTTATCAAACCATTTATCAAATTTGGATTCTGACTCTTCCTCATCATCCTCAAAGAAGGAAGCTGAATACTCTAAGCTTTTTATACCTATAATTAATGATTCTATAAGAGATATAAATCCTCTAATTATAGGAAATCCAAAAAATTTATTTTTCTTAGTCAAGCTTTCACTTGATTCTTTTTTAACTTCAATACTACCATTAGGAAGCCTTACAGCAGTTGCAAGCCCCTTAGTTCCCCTCATCATTACACCCTCTATAACTGCCTGTCCCCCGACCGTTGTCTTCTTTTCCATTTTAACACCTGCCTTCTATTTCATATTTCTTATTTCTAACTTCATAATACTATCTTAATATAAGCATCCTATTATTTTAGTTGTTATCTACTATTTGCTGCTTCCTCTTCATACTTAATATAACATTCTGCACAAAGAGACTCGTACTCTACATTATCTTCATTATCAATAGCAACTTGATTACCTTCAAAAACAAATTTACCATTAATCTTTCTTCCATTTAATATAGCTTTCTTACCACATTTACAAATTGTTTTTAGCTCCTCTAAACTATGAGCTACTAGTAAAAGTCTTTCACTACCTTCAAAGCCCTCCATCTGAAAATCTGTCCTTAAACCATAGCATATTACTGGAATATTTAATTTAACAGCTATCATAAACATTTCATCAACTTGAGCCTTTGTAAAAAACTGAACTTCATCTGCTAGTATGCAGTGAATTTGTCCATTTTTCTTTATATAATCTTCTACAGTAGTAAAAATATTCTCTCCTTTAGAAAAACTTAAATCTACTTCTTTTGTAACTCCAAGCCTAGATACAATTTTATTGCCTCCCTTTGTATCAGTCTCGGGTTTAATTATTATTACTTTCATTCCTCTTTCTTCATAATTATAAGCTACTTGAAGAAGATTTGTAGACTTTCCACAATTCATTGCTCCATATCTAAAATATAGTTTACTCATAGTAATATTCCTCCAAAGTCCATCAATTAATCACATAATATTATTTTAGTAGAAAAAACTCCATTAATCAAATTAATATTATAAGTACATTTTCAAAAATAAATATTTTTATATACACTAATACTATATAATACAATTAATAATCATATTGACCTTATTTTATCTCTATGTTATAATCTAATAGTTGATAATACGGGTATGTATGTTATATCGAAAGAGGTGAAATGAAATGCAAGAAGGAATACATCCAAACTATAACGACGAAGCTGTTGTTAAATGTGCTTGTGGAAATACTTTTGTAACAGGTTCTGTTAAATCAGAATTAAAAGTTGATATTTGTTCAAAATGTCATCCATTCTTTACTGGTAAGCAAAAGAATGTAGACGTTGGTGGAAGAGTTGACAAGTTTATGAAAAAATTCAACCTTAAAAGCGAATAATCATATATATTTTTATGTAGGAGAAGAATACTTCTCCTATTTTTTTATGTCGAAAAGCCATAGGTATAAACTCTACCTATGGCTTTTCATATAATCTATTTTAATATATCTTGATTTTTAGATACAACTTCAAAAAATTCTTCATTATTGTTAGTTTTTGATAAAATTCCTATAAGTTTTTCAGTAACAGCTTGAGGGTTCCCTGTCTTATACATAATCTTTCTTATGTTATAACTAACTTCAAGCTGTGATTTTGTAAGAAGCAAATCCTCTCTACGAGTTCCTGACTTATAAATATCTATAGCTGGGAAGATTCTACGTTCTTGTAGCTGTCTATCAAGGTGTACTTCCATATTACCAGTACCCTTAAATTCTTCAAAAATCATATCATCCATCCTACTTCCAGTCTCAACCAAAGCTGTAGCAAGAATAGTTAAACTTCCGCCTTCCTCAACATTTCTAGCTGCACCAAAAAACTTTTTAGGCATAAGTAAAGCTCCTGTATCTAATCCACCTGATAGAGTTCTACCCGTTCTAGTTATTGTTAAGTTGTAAGCTCTAGCTAATCTTGTTAAACTATCTAAAAGAATTATTACATCTTGTCCTTGTTCTACCATCCTTTTTGCTCTTTCAAGCACCATATAAGCTACCTTGGCATGATGTTCTGGCTCTTCATCAAAGGTTGAGTAAATTACATCTCCCTTAATAGATCTTTGCATGTCTGTAACCTCTTCTGGTCTTTCGTCGATAAGAAGTACTATAACTTTAACTTCTGGATGATTCACTGCTATACTATGAGCAATTTTCTTTAAGATAGAAGTCTTTCCCGCTTTAGGTGGAGCAACTATTACACCTCTTTGACCTTTCCCTATAGGTGATAATATGTCCATTAATCTAGTTGATAAATCTTTAGAATCCTCAGTTTCTAATTTCAATCTCTCTGTAGGATATATAGGAGTTAGTTTCTCAAAAGATGTTCTCCCTACAGCTCTCTCTGGATTTTCACCATTTATTTTTGTTACTTGTAGAAGAGCTTGATATTTTTCTCCTTCTTTGGAACTTCTTACTTTACCCTCTACTTCATCACCATTCTTAAGATTAAATCTTCTAACTTGAGATATTGAAACATATATATCATTACTTCCGCTTAAATAGTTATTCATTCTAAGTAATCCAAAATTAGCATTATCACTTAATTCGAATATTCCTTTTGATGTTTCTGATTCACTTATTAAGCTCTTTAATCTTTCACGCTTTTCTTCTATACTATCAACCTTTTCTTCCACTGTAGTTTCCTTTGATTCTTCATTGTCCAAACCTTTACTAATAACTTCATTTTTACTATTATCTTCTTCTACATTTTTCTTAGTAAGTTTCTCCTTAAGAATTATACCTTCTTTTTTTATTTGAGCAGGTTGTATTTTTTCATCATCCTTATGGGAATCTTCTTCATTTTTAATCTCACCAGATTTTAAAGATACTCTTTTAATTTCTTCAATTAATTCATTCTTTTTAAACTTAGTAATATTTTTTATTCCTAATTCCTTTGCAATACTCTTTAATTCTATAACACTCATGCTATGTAAATTTTCACTATTCAAAGGATCACCTCCTAATTGTATATTTCATTTAAATGTAACTTTGGAAAATAATATTTATATGATTAATATAATTCGATATTATTTATAAATGATAGAAGTTTGAAGCTTTCTTTTAAAATGTATTAAAATTATATATTGTTTATTTAATCTATTAATATAATTATATATAACTAAACTTGTTTTAGTATAGATTTTACTATATAAGTATACACTATATTTTCAAAAAATCTATTACCAAGTAAAATATTTATTGTTATAGCAATAAATATTTTACTTTAAATTGAAAAAACTAAGAACTCTGTTTATCATTTTAACCAAATATTTCTATACATATACAGAACTAAACTATTTAAATAATCTATTATAATTTAAAACTACTTATCCTTATCTATCAAATCCATTATATTATACTTAGTTATTTTATATTGAAGTGTTTGCCTTGGTATATTAAGAAATTTACTTGCTTTACTTACATTATTACTATTAATAATTAAAGCTTCCTTTATATATTTAATTTCCATATTCACAAGTTTATCTTTAAGGGACAAACTTTCGGTAATGTTTCCTAATTGCAAATCAGATATTTCAATAATTCCATGTCTTTTATAATTTAAAGCACCTTCGATTATATGCTCTAATTCTCTCACATTTCCATCATAGTCTTTTTTCATTAAAACTTCTAATGCATAACTATCTATTCCATTAACACTAGTACCTAATCTTTTATTATGCTTTTCTATAAACATTGATACAAGTATAGGTATGTCTTCTTTTCTAGCATTTAATTCAGGCATGTTAATTCTTATAACATTAAGTCTATAGTATAAATCTTTTCTTAATTTATTACTCTTAACTAAAAAATCAGGATTCTCATTTACTGATGCTATTATTCTTATATCTGTTTTTCTAGTATTAGTCTCACCTATTCTTCTAAACTCTCCTTCTTGAAGAACCCTTAAGAACTTACCTTGAAAAACTATATCCATAGAATTTAACTCATCTAAATACAAAGTACCACCATTGGCTATATCAAATAATCCTTCTGTCTCTATAGCTCCAGTAAAACCACCTTTTCCTACTCCAAAAAAAATACTCTCTAATAAATTGTCTGGAATTGCAGCACAGTTCTGTGCTATAAAGGGCTTTTTTCTTCTTATTGAACTATTATGTATAGCTTGTACTATCAATTCTTTTCCTGTGCCAGTATCACCATAAACGAAAATTGGAGATTTTGAATTACATACCTTCATAGCTAATTCTTTAACATTTCTAATTTCTTTACTATTCCCAATTATATCTTCAAAGCTATACAAAATTCACAACCCCTTTAATAATAGAAGCTATGCATTATATAATTCTGCATAGCTTCTAAGTAAAACATTTTTATACTATTTAACATTTATGGTAGCTACAAGCTTAGTATTAATAATTTGGTCTTTGGCTATTATTACATCATAGTCAACTTTTACTTTTCCACCAGCTTCATTCATATCTATGTGTACATCATTAGTTTTAATTTTAATAGACAATCCACCATGAGGAGTATTATAAAGAATAGACGAACTACTCCCATTTTTAAACTCCATATTAGTATTTACGTCCCCTTCTCTTATAAGATTAAAATAATTTTCACCTATTCTAAAAGTAGTTAATGTATCCCCTAAACCCGAAAGTTCTGTTTCTTCATATGTAGCAACATACTCATCATCTTCTTTGAAAAATGATCCTGGACTAACAATTTCAATGCATTCATCCTCATCATTATTCTGTATACTACTTATTCTAATTATAGCATCCTTATCCATAATATTTACCTCTATTCTTCCTAAGAATCTTATTTAAGATATATTCAAACTCTAAGGCTAATTTTTATTTACTTTTCTAAACACTTTTCTATATAAGATAAGAATTTATTTCCTCATCAGTTGCACAAATCTCTTCTACAGTCCTATGATCCTTACTTCCAAACTCTGAATATCTAACAGTGACCTTTGGTTCATCTTTACCTTTACTATATCTTATAGCAATCTTAGCTGCAATAGATATTACTTCTTCTGTAGCTTCACCTATAATTACTATCATAGAACCATTAAAGTCCTGAACTAACAGTATTGTATCACCTTCATTAAGAAGACTTTTTATCATTTCTCCTTCTTCTTGAGTTCTTGTAGATATAACCTTAGCCTTAGGTGTAACTCTAAAATGACGACCTATTCTAAGTAATTCAAGCTCTCGTTCCTCTGGATTTTGGTTATGAGATAAAAGTTCTTTTAATCTAACAGAATAATTTGGTTCTGTTAATTTGCATCCTCCTGCTGGTGATGGATATTCCTTTATACCCCACTTATCAGCAAGCTCCATTTGAATCTTTCTTCCTCTACCTTGAATATTTAAAAGTCTTTCCCTATCTACAAGGCCATTCTCTTCCATCTCTGTAGGTTTAAGATTTTTAGCACAAAGAGGACGAAGAATTTTGCTTCCTATTCTACTTTCATTTTTAACTTTATCTAATGCACTTCTATTTTGAGACATAGGTCTTTGATTTAAAACCTCTCCAGTTATAATAAAATCTGCATCTAATTTTTCTAAGAGTTGTCCACAGTACTTCATCATCATAGCATGACAATCAATACAAGGATTCATATTTTTCCCATATCCGTTTTTAGGATTTTTAACCATCTTAAAATGTTCTTCCTTAAAATCTACTACTTCTAAAGGAATATCTATCTGTTTTACCATTCTTCTTGCATTTTCTTCGTTAAAAAAATAAGATTTAAAGCATATTCCAATAACCTCAATTCCTTGATCTTTAATTAACTTTGCTGCAAGAATACTATCTAAACCGCCTGAAACCATAGCTAATGCTCTTGTCATTTTTTTCTTCACCTAACTCTCTTAGTTTCTTTATCTTGTATCTTTTACTCTAATCTATAGTATATTAATCTCTTTATATCATATTAACTTATAGAAATATTAAAAATAACACATATAATAATATTACTATTTTCTTTTATTACTAGCAACTTGAAAGTAATGGTTAGTAAATTTTACTTACTAACCTCTTTCAACTGCCAATTCAATTAATCTATCTATAAGATTACTATAGGATAACCCTGTAGCTTCCCACATCTTAGGATACATGCTTATACTTGTGAAGCCTGGTATAGTGTTTACTTCATTTAAATATATTTCTCCACTTTCCTTATCTACTAAAAAGTCCACTCTAGCCATGCCTGCACAATCTAACTTTTTATAAATTTTAAGGGATAAATTTCTTATAGTAGCCATTTCTTCATCATTTAAATTAGCTGGAATTAAAAGTTTAGATTCCCCGTTAGAATACTTAGCTTCATAATCATAAAATTCCTTAGCTGGAATTATCTCTCCTGGAACTGAAGCTTTAGGGTCATCATTTCCAAGTACAGAAACTTCTATTTCCCTAGCATTTAATCCTTCCTCTACAAGAATCTTTCTATCATGTCTTAAAGCTTCTATTAATCCATTTTCAAGACTTTCTCTATCATGAGCTTTAGTTATTCCTACAGAAGAACCACTGTTAGCTGGTTTTACAAAACAAGGATATCCTAGGTTATGTTCAATTTCATTTATAAATTTCTCACTATAATTTCCATAATCAAAGGCATTTACCACTACATAGTCTGCTTGTTTTATACCTTCATGTTCTAAAAGATATTTCGTATAAACTTTATCCATACATACAGCTGAACTCATAACCGAAGGACCTACACATGGTAATTTCATCAGTTTACATAGCCCTTGAATAGTACCATCCTCACCATACATACCATGAAGTACAGGAAAAACTACATCTACCTCTTTATTTAATAATAATTTAATTCCATCTTCAACTTGATTTTTATAGTCTTCTTCCCATTTTCCATTTCCTATATTCTCTATATCACCTTTATAAAGAAACCATTTTCCCTCTTTAGTTATACCTACTGGAAATATACTATATTTTTCTTTATCTATATGATTTAGAACAGATGTTGCCGATACCCTAGACACCTCATGTTCTGTTGATTGTCCTCCAAATAGTATTGCTACCTTCTTCATATTTATCACTCCTAACAATAATTTTATCCTTGGTACAATCTATTCACTATGAAAATAAATAGTGAACATAAATAAATTATACTCCTTATATTTTATATATGTTCACTACCATATTCAATATTATTTAAACAGATTTTTCAATATATCTTCTATTTTAAATTTTATTACTATATTATCATCTTCAGTATTATCCGTTAAAGCATTACTTACATCTTTAATCTCTTCTATTTTTTCACTACTAACATTTTCTGAGTTAGTGTTATCCACCATATTGAATTCTTCATCATCTAAAACCTTTTTCATTTCCTCCTCAGTCTCTTCATAGGCAACTTCACCTTTTGTTATATCTACAAAACATATAGGAGGAAACATAACACACCACCAATTTTGGCCTTCACCAGTTCCAATTATTATTCTATATGCTTCATATTCTCCTTGAGGCAAAGTAATATTACCATAGGTTTTAACAGGAAAATTCTCTTTATCTAGGGTAGATTCTACAGAATAGTCATAACCATTTTCTTTTATAACTTCTCTAGCTATCTCAAGAACTTTTTCGTTTTCCCTATTTAAAATCTCTCTTGATTCTTCTATATTCTTACTGTCTTTTAAAAGTGGTTGTACATATTCTAAAACTTTATCTCTAACTTTAAGCTTTAGATTTTGATCTTTCTCGCTATCACTATTAGCAATAACGTGAAACCTAATTAACTTTCCTGATATATCTTCTATTGAAACATTATCAGAAATCTTATTTTCAGAAATAAAATTAGCTGCTTCAACTCCCTGTACCTTAACTAAAAGTATAATTATAAGAAATATGGTAACAACTACAGATATAATTTTTTTCATTGTTTCTTCCTCCTAAAACTTAAAATCATATCTTAATTGTTACCACATGGACAAGTTATATTCACTTTTAATAATATTTTTATTAATATTTTAGAACATCATACTTTTAATATTTAATTTGATAACCCTATATTTCTTATATCATTGTTTACTTCAATAGATATTTCTGCATTTTCAAGAGCCTGTGGCCAGTTATCTTTTACTTCATTCCAAATTCCTTTATGAAACCTTCTAATATCACTTCCAATATCTAATACATCTACTTTTAAATTATTTCTAGTAAAATCTATAAGCTCTTGGAAGTCCTTTTTCATAGACTCATTAAATTGCTGTTCAATCTCCTTTATAACCTCACTATCTAAAGATTCTGCTTTAGCATAATACCCCTTTAAAGTTCCTTCTGTATCAATGGTGTACTTAAGCTTTAATTTATTATCTTCATAATCTATATGTAAATCTCTATCTACATTTTTTATATAGTAGTCTATATTATGACCTTCTTTATTCACAGCTTTTCTACATGAACCAATCTCTCCTCTAAGTATTTGAATATCTGTCATCTGGTTATTATCTAAATAATCCTTTATGGTAAAATCTTGTATAATGGCCATACCTGTAAGCTGTATATCTTTTTCATTCTCAAGAGAAAAGACTGGTAACGCACTGGAATTGTAAGATTTAACCATGTCTATGTATTTTGTTAAATTTACAGGTGCTACTGTCCCATTTTTACTACTGTTACCCATAAGACTAGTAATATAATTATCAATATTTTCTTCAGTTACAGGCTTAACTTCCACATAATCCTTGGCCTTTCCTTTAACTATAGTCATCATAATTGTTCTATTTAAACTTGGTTCTCTTTCAATATAATCCATTACTTCTTGTAAAACTTCAGGATACTTAAATAAGTCTTCACTTAAAAGTAATAGTTTACTATGTCCAAAGTGAAGAGTTCTACTGCTCTTTGCAAGGGCTTTAAAGTATGTATCCGTCATTGAATACCCTTCTACCGTTATAGAAAGTTCTGAAGCAGTACCCTTTTTAGAATCCATATTTCTAATGTCTGGAAATCCATAAGTAACTCTTAACGTATTATTTTCTTCAATACTCTCTTCTGATGTATTATCCTTAGAATTTATTATTTCACTTCTAGCTTTAATATCTTCACCTACATCTATTGCTATGGTAGATACAAAGGCTTTTCTATCAATCTCTACGCTGTCCCAACATCCAGTAAGAAGTAAAGATATAATCATTATAGGAATAAGTTTTATTATCTTATTCTTCACTTTGCATCCTCCTTTTCTTTATATAGCTTAATAATAGAGTTATTCCTATCACAACTATAATTGTTGTAATGAAACCAATTCTTAAATAGCCAAATTTAAAATTTCTAACTTCTATAATACTTTTAGGTATCATAGCTGCTAAATATACTATAGGAACATATATCATAGATGACGTTCTACTATCATCTAAATTAAGACTTTCTTTTAATATGGAAGAAGCAAAGTAATATATATTAGCAAAGGATGTAAAATAGAATATTACCCACAAGGACATAACTAAACCATCCCATTTTTCCAAAAATCCACTTCTTGAACTTATAGATTGTAGCATTGTTATGGTTGGGAATATACTTTCAGCAGTTTGTACTGATGATAAAGTAGCAGACACTAATATAAATATTATTACATAGAACAAACCTACAAAAAGACTACTTCTTCTCAAAATAGGACCAATCTTTCCTTTTTCTCTTACATAGGGTATCAAAATAAAAGCAATAGAAAAGCCATTAAATAGAAATAGCATTTCAAAACTAGATATAAAATAGTTTTGAATAGGTGAAGCACCTATTGGTAAAAGATTTTTAAAATTTGCTTCAGGTAAAGTTAACAATAAAATTATTGCTAAAGGTAAAAACATAACCCAGAAGGCTATTTCATTAAAATGTACCACATTAGCAAGGCCTCCACGACTTAAATACATCCCTATAAATATAAATGTTATTATTATTACTTCAGTAGGTGTATTAACTAAAAGATACATGGTTATAACCTCAGAAAATACCCTAAGAGAAAATGCTAATACAATTATTATCACCAATGAATATATTAAAGATATAATTGTTCCTAAAACGCTTCCATAGGTATCTTTTAATATTGGTGTAATATCCTTATATTTATTTATTTTAACTATTTCATATATACAAAAAAGAATTAAACAAATTGCAATTCCTGCTATTATTGCAGATATCCAGCTATCCGCTCCTACATATTTAGCTACAATAGCGGGAGCATAAAAAACACCTACCCCTATCATGGATACTGATAAGCTAGCAAAGAGTGCAAATTCTTCAATAAATCCTTTATTTTTCATATTTCAACCTCCCAGCTATGGTAACACCTTATTTAGTACCACCTTGTCTTTTAGTTTTCTGTCTTACTGCATCTCGTGGTTTTAAGAAATGTGGCCTATCTTTAAAGACTTTAAGTGGCATTCTTACATATAGGTCTTTTAAATCACTCCAAATTAAATCTACTGCTGGAGCAAGGTAAGGTATTCCAAAACTTTTTATTCTCGTTAAATGAATTATTAAAAATATAATACCTAGCATTATTCCATACAAACCAAAAACTGCTGCTAGAATAATAATCATTATTCTAAAATAAGTAAAGGCTGAAGTTACTGTATAGTTAGGTATTAAAAATGTTGTTATTGCTGTAAGTCCTAAAACTATAACCATTATAGGACTAACGAGTCCTGCCTCTACAGCTGATTGACCTATTATAAGTCCTCCAACTATACCAATGGTAGAACCAACTGGTTTCGGTAATTTTATAATAGCTTCAACTAGAAAGGCTAAACTAGCTTCCATTAGCAATACCTCTACATAGGCAGCAAAGGGTACTCCCTCTCTAGATGAAGCTATAGCATATGCTAGTTTTGTAGGAATTAAGTCTGTGTGAAATGTGGTTACAGCTACATACAAAGCAGGTAAAACTAAAGATACCAGTATTCCTACAATTCTGATGAACCTTACCATACTTCCACTTATCCAACTTGTATAGTAATCATCTGGTGATTGAAAGAAATCCACTAACACTGCTGGAACAATTAATGCAAAAGGTGAGCCATCTACAATTATTCCTATTCTTCCTTCATATAAAGCAGCAGCTACCACATCTGGTCTTTCAGTACTTTGTACTTGAGGAAATGGAGTTCTATCATTATCTTCAATAAATTGTTCAACATAACCACTATCTAAAATTGCATCAATATCAATTCTATCTAATCTTTCCTTCAATTCTTCTAATACATCAGTATTTACTATGTCATCTATGTATACTATAGCCATATCGGTTTTAGATCTAACACCACATTGTCTTCCCTCAATTTTAAGGCCTACATCCCTAATTCTTCTTCTAAGAAGTGCTGTATTAAACCTAATAGTTTCTGTAAAACCTTCTCTAGATCCACGTATTACAGTTTCTCCTGAGGGTTCACCAACTCCACGATTAGGCCAAGCTCTATTAGCTACCACTAATGCTCCTTGTAGGTTATCAATTAAAACTAAACTTTCACCTGATAATATTGCAGTAATTCCATCACTTAACTTATTAACTTCCCTCATATCAGATATAGCTATAATCCTATCTTTTATTTCATTAGAATCAGTTACATCTCCACTCATCTTCATCATAGGTTCAAGTAAAAAATCATTTAATAATTCCTTATCTGCCATACCATCTATATATATGACTCCACAAAGAATATCACCAAACTTAAATTCTCTAAATACCATGTCGGATGTATCTTTAAATAATTTCTTAAGATAATCCATGTTCTCTCTTGTGCTATTAGAAATATGTTCACGAATTTGATCCTTCATATAGATATCTCCTTCCCTTCAGTGCCACAAAATTAAAAAACTAATTTTTTCTGTATCTATTCTTTTAGATAAATATTCCTCTCACAATAAACATTCCAATCACAACTAACATCATAGCTATCCCAATTACTAAGCTTTGTTTTTTAGCTTTATGCTTATCCTCTCTTGAAAAATACCTTACATCGCTACCTACCATCATATACCCAGATACTAATATTAGTATTACTAGGTATATATCAAATCTTTCAATAAAAAGTCTCATCATAAATTATCATCCTTCAAATTTATATTTTAATTTATCAGTTATCTAGAACCTTAACAATTTCCTGCAAACCTAGTTTTACCTTAATGTAAAGTTTATATTCATAAACAGAATTCTTTGCTTCAAAGGGAGTTTTTACTCCCAATGAAGCTTACTAATAGAATTCTTAGCATAAACCTTTAACCTTCTTAAAATCTAATTTAACGAAAAAAATAAGAGTGCAATTCTTCTTGAATTACTCTCTTATCTCTAATTATATTATGGCTTTTATTTTATTAAAGAAATTCTAGATGGTTCTTGTAACAAAAACCTCTTTATACTTATCCCGTAACCTATCTGCACACTGATTTGCTTTATTAATATCATTAAAAAAACCAAAAACAGTAGGTCCACTTCCACTCATCATTGCTCCTAGTGCGCCTTCTTTGCACATAAAGTCCTTTATATCCTCAATTTCCTTATGATCCTTTATTGTTACAAGCTCTAGTAAATTCATCATATTATTAGCTACATATTTAACATCATCCCTAGCCATAGCTTTTATAACACCCTCCACATCAGGATGAACCTTTACCTCATTAAGTTTAAAACCCTTATAAGTATCCACTGTAGATATCCCAAAATTCGGTTTAACAACTACCATTAGTTTATCTTTAAAATCCTTAAGGGGAGTTATAACTTCTCCAATACCTTCACAAAGAGCCGTTCCCCCTTCTATACAATATGGTACATCTGCTCCTAGTTTAACTCCAAGTAATCTAAGCTCTTCATTACTAACATTAGGTTTATATATATCCCTCATAGCTCTTAAAGCTGCTGCTGCATCAGTACTTCCTCCTGCCATGCCAGCTTCTACAGGAATATTCTTTTCAATATGAACTTCCATCTCTCTTTTTATGCCATAGGTATGGCAAAATAATTCTATTGCTTTATACACAAGGTTTTTATTATCTGTAGGGACAAACTCCTTATTACTTGTAATATGTATTCCTTCTGCTCCTTTATTAAAAGTTAATTCATCATATATATTAACAGTTTGCATAATCATTCTTAAAAGATGATATCCATCTTCTCTTTTCCCAATAATATCAAGGACTATATTTACTTTACCATAAGCTTTTACCTTCATCTATTCATACACCTCACTACAAATGAGAATAATCCTTTTTACCCTTTACGTCAAGAACTCTGTTTATAAGTGTGATACTCAGCTTAGCAAAATAAAATGCCATGAAGTATAGAGCTAATGCTACCCTTCATGGCATTTCTACTTAATAAATATTAAATATATCTAATTTAAAATCTTTAAACTGTAGCTCTTCCTGGTATAATTAATTTCTGAGATGGCTTAACTTCTTCCCCTTCAGCTAATTCATTAATATTCATAATTTCATCAACTGTAGTCAAGTATTTCTTAGCTATGCTCCAAAGAGTATCCTCTGGCTGAACTACATATATTATTATACTTGCTTTTTTCTCTGGAACTTCACCATCATTAATTGCCATGTTAACAACAAATTTATTTTTAATATTGTAATATACCTTGCAATGAACTTTAACAATGGCTCTAATAGATACATTTCCAGCTTCTAAGCTTCCCTCTATCATCTCTAGAGATATATTAGCATTTGCTTGCATATTTGGATTTGTTCCAGCTATATCAACCTTGCAACTAAAAGGAATCTCATCCTCTACAGTAACTAAATACTGCTCTTCATCCTCAGTTGAATATAGCACATCAACCTTTAATAATCCTTCAATTTCTATCTTATCATTTTTAATATTTTTATCAGTAATAGATGCATTTCCTGTAGTCATTATCACTTTAATTGGTTTTAAATCATCACTCTTTACGTCAATATCTCCTTTAACCAAACTTTCAGTATATCCATGACCTTGTATCACATTAATATTATTTTCTTTAATATCCATGTTTAATAGTTTTGTAGGGCAATATACATCTTGTATAACTTCTACTTCTTCTTTATACATTACATGAGTAATAGCTTTAACTACAAATTCTACATCAATTACTCTGTTTTCACCCATATCGTCTTGTCTAACATCGTATTCAAAAGATTGAACTTCAAATTCAGTGAAGTATTCCATATTTGGTTTTAACTCATCAACGGTAACTTCTTTATATAAAGGTACACTTTCTGAAACGCAGAATAAGTCTCTTCCATTCTTGCCTTTATATAATATAGCTACATTGGCCATGGCCTCTATCTTGAGTCCACCATCATATATTCTTACATCCTTCTTACCAATAGTAACGTCATATTTTATAACCTTTAGACACTCATTTTTATCCATGTCTATTTTAACTTCTGCTTTTCCAACTAATTCAGTTTCTATAGGTTCCATAACCTTATCTACAGTCATAGGATTCTTTAAAAACTGAATATCCTTTCCTTCATGTACATCTTTAACTATCTCAAAGGAATTTATATTATATCCATTGCACTTACATATAATAAACCCTTGAATAGCTATCTTTCTTTCATTAATAATAACACAATCCATATGTTCAATGTTTAGCTCTATATCGCAATACATATTTGATTGGGCACCAATCATGTCAATAGACTCAAAAATGTTACCATTATATACTACTGAATGAGCTTCAGTAGCTCCTCCATCTTTAGCCATATAAAGGATAGTATACTGAAGTTGACCCTCTAAATTTACCTTATCAGTTCCAACCTCTTTATTTGTTATCACAGGCTTTACATCTAACATTAGTATATTATCCACATCTGGTAGCGTATCAGGTATAACATATTCTTCCTTTATGAACATCTTTGTGTCATTTTCAGCTATTGATTGCTCATATTCTATATAGTCTTTTATCAAATCCAAATCCATAACTTTCCCTCCTAAAATACCTACTAATAATGTATATATGAGAATGTTATGAAATATAACTACTTATATTAAATTTTCTTAAAAGAATAATTATTTATCCGATGACTACCAGCTCTAATACTCCCATCTTTTTTAAAGCGGGAGTAAAGAGCTGCTATGTCCCTGGATAACGATTTCCCCTAAAGGACAACGAATTCTAAGTATCAAAAATACTGATACTAAGAATTCTGTTAGTAGAGCTTCGAAGAAGCTAAGAACTCTGTTTATACGCAAAATAAAAGAGGCATTCTTAAAAGAACACCTCTTCATTTTACCCTGCAAACACTAGCTGAACAGTTTTTGTTAGTACATCACTATAGCTATAACTAACAGTACGTTGCACATTATTATCAAGTCTAATTGTAAATATACTGTCATATGTTTTTTCCAAAACACCATCATTTACTACTACTTTACGTCTTCCTCCATTTGCCTTCAATGTCACTTTTTCGCCAACATGACTTTCGATATCTTTTTTTATCGTAGTCAATACATTTCCCATCTTCACAGTAGACACCCTCTTTCTAATATTTCCATAAAGGCTTCCAACTTTATTATAACAGTTACCTCTCCTTATGTCAAGCAAACTAAATATTTTACAACATTTTAATAATACTTGTCAATGTTAAATATTCGTTAAATTTTTATGTATTATTTTGTTTTTTTAACGCTATGTCGTTTATTCAGCTATAATGGCCAGAAACCAACTTGACATTATTATGTGTAGAATTTTTTAGAATATTCACATATAACTATACAAATCTATATTTTAGATGAAAATGTATGGCAGTTATAAAAGGTTTTAGTATAAATTCATCTACAGACTCGACTGTATTCAAACTTATATCACTTGTATTTAAAGTAAAAAACACCTAATCATGAGTAATTTTCTTACTCTTATAATTAAGTGTTTTATATTTTATAAATTTGTCCTGTTTTTATCAACATTTTCTTAAATGTATTTTCATATATAAATATTTATATATGAAAATAGGTATATATAAACCTATTTAACTTTATACCTATATAACTATTTAACTTCATAACTATTTACCTATATAACTATATAACTATATAACTAGTTAACTATTTGTTCTATTCATGCGGGTTTCAGCGTTTTCACCCTATACATACTATAGTTAAAATTGTATAAATCACAACTCATTTTCTCATTTCACTTTACATACTGAGATTTAGGATATCCTTCTCTATATTTACCTCTAGTTTGTAATCCTCCTACCCCTTTAATACCTGTAATTGTATTTTTAATTACATCTTCAATATTTACTATATCTTCGATATTAGTGTAAGCTACCTTCTCACAAATTAATACTGGATCTAAACAATGGATGAGGACCCTACTGGGGGAAGATGCAAAATTAGCACCTGCACACTATATGAAAATGATACATGGAAAACTATTTTTAAACCCTATACTTATAATATATATAGATGTTTATACAGTAGTCTTCCAGAAAAAACATTTGCAGAAAAAATATTAAAACTAAGAAAATTAAACAATTTAGAAAGATTAGAGCTTTCAAAGATTTTAGATCTTCATTTAGATACTATTATTAAATGGGAAGTTGATGAAATAGAGCCAAAGCCTAAAAATGTTAAAAACATATGTGATAAATTTAATCTTTCTTTATCTTACTTTGGAGATTATTACTTTACTTATTATAATAGTCCTGGTGAAAAAATAAGGCAATGGAAAGATGAAAACAATTATACCTATACTCAATGTAGCAATATATTAAATATATCTTACTCTTGTTTTGGAAGATTACTTAGTGGGAAAAATATCATAGGATCTATTATTATATATTTTAAAGTATTTATAACAAAATATATAGCAATATTCAGAAATGACTTTTGTCACAAAAACTAGGGTTTAATTTCCCCGTATTTTATAATGATAATTTTATTTAATCTTGACAATTTCTATTTATATACTTAAATATTTAAAATTATATATATTGTAATAATTATGATATAATGTTTATTATAATATATTATAATTATGATAAAATATTTATTATATATAATGGGGGGTAAAATGAAAAAGAAAAATCAAATAATAAAAAATATATCTCTTACTCTTTTATTTGTTATGCCAATTATAATTATAGTTTTAAGTAGTAATGGAATTACTCTTATGAATAATACTTATGTATATATATATATGGCTATTTATATAGGGGTTTCAGTAACATATGTTTTGGTAGCTAATAAAACTTGTAATTGGTTATGTATATTTGTAGTTGTTTATTTGATTTATGTATTTTTAAGTTATTCTGGTTCATCTGTATTATATAAATCACCAAACAATAAAAATACATTAATAGTAGATAATGAAACCGTATTTCTTAATTCTACAAAGTTAAAGGTCAGCAAAGGAACTTGTGTTATATTTAAAAAAGAACTATTTCAAACCCCTAGTACTGGCTCACAAGGGTGGGATGTATTCTGGAGAGACGATAGTTCAATAATATTAACTGGCCCCGCTGTAGCAGGGTTTAAAGCTCTTTATAAGCATGGTACTCTTGATAATCATTATATAAACATGATAAAAGAAAACAAAATTGAAATACTTCCTGATGAACTTTCTGCTGAAGGAATTCTGATAAGAATAGAATAAGACATATATTCACTGTGTATATTAGAAATGCAGATATGTGAGTATGAGAGAAAAGCCTGTAAATTACAAGTAATAAGCACCTTTCTATGAGAAAAAATATGATTCTGCTGCTTTGATTACTGTATCAAAATCACTAGATCTATTACAATTATTTAGTATTGGATTAATAGAAGAAGCTAAATCTCCACCCCAACTAAACCATTCTTTTTGTATAATTGCAACCAGAAAAGCTTGCAATACTGCAAACATGTGAGGTACATCCACTATATTACCATTCTTATCTTGCATATATAATTGATCAGATTTTCCATAATTATAGTATCTATTATATAGTTCTATATTATGTTTTTTCACATAGCTGACGAAAATAGGGTTAAGTCCACTAAGTGCAAGATGCCATTTTAAATCTCCGTAGTGTGGCATTCTACAGAATGCTGCTATAAATGTAGCTCTGCTTGCTGCACTTAAAGATCCATCATATGATTTCACTAGTGAGTCAAAAGTTTTCATATCATTTATAAGAGTGTAATGTGATATTGTTGTAGTTGACATATTAAATTCCTTCTTTCATAAATTATTTTTAAAAACCTAACCGATTAAGTAATTACACTTATAAAAGAGTAATTTAATTCTCATTTGTAAACCTAATTTGAAAAACTTTTATTTATTTTTCATTACATATTGTTTTATATCTTCTACATCTTTTTTTACTTCATCTACTATATCAAATTTATCTGTAAGCTTTGCTATTATATCTTGATAATTTTTTTCTCTTTCTTCCTGCTTCATGTCTCGTTTCTCTTGAGCTTTTAATATATAAAATAATAAAAATATACTAAGTACCGCCCAAATACCTTGGGATAGCGCTGCTGTTAAGATTTCTTTTTCCATCTTTTATACTCCCATCAATTTAAATATTTTTTTATATTGTTAATAGCTTGTCTATGCGTTTTGCTTATAGCTTGTCTACTTATATTTAAAGTGCTTGCTATTTCAATATCTGTAAA
>NZ_DJBA01000066.1:0-111554 GCF_002435615.1 Clostridium sp. UBA5988
ATAAAGGTGTTTCAACTAAGTACCTTAGTAATTATATGTTTCTTTTTAAATACATAGAGTCAGAATATGAGGCTACGCCTATATTTTTTAGGGGCAAAAAACCTTATTTCAGCACGAACTTTAAGGGACGTCCACCAATATTCTCATAGCATGGATATTCTATCACTGTAATTTTCAACAGAGCCTAACTAAAAATAAGTAACTAAATTTAATATCTAGTTACTTATTCTAAAACTTTTACTATATAGATTTTTTTATTAACTCCACTATTTGCTTAGTAGATAAAACTTGTCCCATAACCTTTGGCTTACCATCTATCATGAGGGTAGGAGTAGTCATAACTCCTAATGAAATAATATCTACTAAAGATTCCACCTTAGTTACATCTGCCTCTATACCTAACTCCTTTAAAGCTTCCAAAGTATTATCATAAAGTTTAGTGCATTTAGAGCACCCTTCTCCTAAAACCTTAATTTCCATATGAACTCCTCCTAAAATTTAAAACTTTAATTTTTAAGTTCCATCTTTTCTCCTACAATTTCATTCCAATTATTAATTATAGGCTTTATTATATTAGGTCCTATTTTAGATATAAACACTAGTTGTGAAACTTCCTTTGGTTCACATGGCTTATAATCTATATTTTTTCCTACTACATCTATTTGTTGCCATCCATCATTTAAGTTAAAGAAGCCTTTTATTCTATAGCTATCCTTCTTTATAGAATTTAAGAATTCCTCCATTTTATTTTTGCTCACAACACTACTGAAATTCATAGTTAAGCTTTTAGGCTTATTTTCCACAGTATTTGTAGACTCTTCTCCTTCAGCCCACTGATTTAATAATAGATCCTTATCTAAAAAGTCCATACTAAATTCTCCAAAGGAACAAGTTTCTATATCACACTTTGGATTTACCTGTCTAACTTCTTTAATTACGTTCTTTAGCTCTTCCTCTTCAATTAAATCTACTTTATTTATAATAGCCATATGACAATGCTTTAATTGACGATTAACTGTTTCTAAATCTTCTAATTGCTCTCTAAAGTTTATTCCATCAATTAAGCATAATACTCCCTTTAAGTCATAAGTTACTTCAGGTGATAAAACCTTTACACCTTCAAGTATTTCTTCTATATTTGATGGATCTGCTAGTCCTGAACTCTCTACAAAGACATACTCTAAATCCTGTTTACTCATTTCAGCTAAAGCTTGAGCAAAGGATATTTTTAAACATGAGCAGAAGATAGATCCCCTATTAATCTCTACCATCTCAATATTATCCCTTTTAAGTATAGTTCCATCTATGCCTAGCTTTCCAAATTCATTTTGTATAACTCCAACCTTATTGCTCTTTAACACATCTAATAGCCTTAAAAGTACCGTAGTTTTACCTGACCCTAAAAATCCAGTTAGCACATATAAATTAATTTTTTTCTCCATGACTTGCCCTCCTGTAAATTAATAATATAAAGAAATATCCTTAGATTTTTTAGTTTTTAGAGTTTAAAAAACTTCTCAATTCAGTAATTCTCTCTGAATTTAATGTATATTTCATCCAAGAGCCATCCTTATTACCAAGAACTAATCCACTATCTGTTAAAATCTTCATATGATAAGATAAGGTAGGTTGAGTAATATTAAAATTCTCAAGAATTTTACATGCACACAATTCCTCTGATTCTGTAAGCATATTAATAATTTTTAGTCTCGTCTCATCTGCCAATGCTTTAAACATTTGAACATATTCTGCATAATCATATTTCATTAAATTCTATCTCCTAATCTTTTATTTATAGATATTTTATACCCCTATTATATCTCTCATATAGATATTTGTCTATATGACTTTGACTTTTAACTTATTCCTCTTATAAAAAATTATTGTATTTTTATAGTATTTTATGACTATTTTTGTAAAATTTGTTTCATTTTTTACCATTTCCATTTATAATTGAAACATAAGAAACATAATATATATTCTTAAATAGGAGTGATTGCTATGTATAATAGTCTTTTCAATAAAACACACCTAAATCAAGAAACTATAGATGTATTAATCCCTATTTTAAATGAATTTGATGATTGTATATGGATAAAAAATATAAATGGAGAATATCTAGCAGTTAATAACGCATTATGTAATCTTCTAGGGGAGGATAAAAACACTTTATTGCATAGTAACGGTCTTGATATCTTCGACTACTCTAGTTTTAAATTTGTCATTAAAGATGATTTAAATGTTATTAATAAAAAGAAAAAAAGTATTATGAATGAATATTTATATATAAAAGGTAGAGAAGTTATTTTACAAACTCACAAAATTCCCATCATAAACTCTGACAATAGCTGTTACTCCTTTTTAGCTATTGGACAAGTTATTAATACAGATGAACTATACTATAACAATTTTATTATAGACAATAAATATAAAACACTGTGTAATCTCATTACTGAAAGTGAAGAAAAACGTGAACAAGTTTCTTATGAAGAAGTTCATGAATATCTTATGGATATATATGAAACCCTAGACATAAATGGTACAAGCCTTTGGATCTATGATGATTCTAAAAAGATGTTAATAAAACAAATGTCACTAGGCATTAATGAAAATATATCTGGCAATGATACCTTTTCTATAAGTGATTTCTATAAAGACGAATTAATAAATATTTCTACGAAAATAAACTCACCCACACCTTTAAAAAACTGTGAAAATTTTTATTGTAATAATGGTTTTTGTCAAAGCTATAAGTATTTTCTTAAAGATAATTATATAATTGTTATACCTATAGTCTATAATAACTCCAGACTTCTAGGTGTTTTAAATTTATATTATAATGAGTCATTTGACACAGAATCTAATGCTAAATATATTGTAAGGACTTCTAAGCGATTAGCCTTATTCCTAAAAAATATATATTTATCTACCCAATTGACATATCAGTTGCAAAAAAAGATTAAACTTGAAAATGAATTGAGTAGGTTTCTTAATATAGCAGTTGATTTATATGCGATTATTGATACTAATGGATATATTAAAAAAATAAGTTCTAATATACCTTTCATATTGGGCTGGGACTTTAATGATTTGAAAAAAATTCCTATTCAGACACTAATAAAATCAACAAATAATAGTATAAATTTTAAAGATATTTTGCATACCTATAACAAAAAATTTTATGGTGGAATATGTGAAGTAAAATGTAAAAACAATTCCTTCAAATTAATTGAATGGTATTATTATCACCAACAAGAAACACAGGAAATATTTATTACAGGTAAAGATGTAACTAGCTTTTCAAAACTTGAAGAAAAAGTTGCCTCTTTAGAAGAAAAAGTAGAATGCGAAAAATTTAAAACAGATTTTCTAGCAAATATCTCCCACGAATTTAAAACTCCTTTAAATATAATATTAGCAAGCATTCAGTTAGAGCTTAATGGTTATAATAGTGTAAATGATAATAATAGTATTTACTATAATCGTCTTAACATGATAAAACAAAACTCATATAGACTTCTTAGATTAGTTGATAACCTAATTGATGTAACTCAAGTTGATAGCAACAATATAAAGCTATACAAAGAAAATGTTAATGCTATTTCATATTTTGAAGATGTGGTGGACTCAGTTTCTCAATATATAAAGAAAATGAGTAAAAATATAATATTTGATACTAATGAAGAGGAAGTATTTCTGGATTGTGATCCTGAAAAAATTCAAAAAGTAATTTTAAATTTAATTTCTAACTCCATAAAATACACAGAAGTTAATGGCAACATATGGATTACACTAACAACTAACTGGGACGAGGATAGACTATATATTTCTGTAAAGGATGATGGTGTAGGTATACCAAAGAATAGTTATGATATTATATTTGAAAGATTTAAACAGGTGGATAATTTATTCATAAGAAGAGCTGAAGGAAGTGGAATTGGATTACCCTTAGCAAAATCCTTTATTGAACTTCATAGTGGAGAAATATGGGTAAATAAGACTATAGACAAAGGTTCAGAGTTTATCTTTTACTTACCTATAATCTCTGAAAAAGATAGTAAAGTTAATTATTTTTATAATAAAGTTATAGACTCTAGATCAGAGAGACTTAAGATTGAATTTTCAGACATATATTCCCATCCTAATTAAATCTATTTATTCTATCAATGACTCTGTTATATTATTAATCTAAAAAAGGACTATCTCAAAAAATATTTCGAGATAGTCCTTTAAATTTTTATTTAGTTACTTTAATATAATTTCCAACAAAAGACGTAGTTCCACTTTGCTCAAACCTAATATAAGCATTGTCAATTTTATCTTCATCTACTGCGTAAACTAAATGAGTTTCTTTTGTTTCATTCGGTGAAAAATCAGTGAAGAAAAAGCTTTTTCCTTCATAATCTGATTTATCAAAGTATATTGGTGCATTATCCATTTGAAGGTTATTACCATTTCCCCAATAATCATTTAGAAATTGGATATTACCATTTGATGCTTTCTTCATAAACCTAATTCTCGGATAAATATTTATATCTTTTAGTTCTTTATCAAAAGGATTCTTCATGGTTAGAGTTACATAAACATACTTCATTCCTACTGTTTCAGTAATAGTATTCATTTTATTATTTTCCCATTTTTCCTGGTTAACTCTTTCATAATCCTTTAGTGTTCCATCTTCATTTATAAATGTAAGATACTCATTATAGTCAGAGAACTTATTTTTATCTAATTCAGGTAACTTATCTAATACTTCAATATTATTTACAGTAAAAGTTGGGTTTTCATCTGGGAACCCTTCATCACTTATTTCTTCATCAATATTAAATACATGATCAGTTGAAATTCCAGGTTCTACATATTCTATCTCTTCTTTATCATTATCTACTACATCTTTTAATTCATCTGAAAATGCAGGAACCACAATAAATTCTCCAGGAATCTCTTCACATTTAATATTTTCTGCTACTTTTTTAAGTTCTTCTAAAGAAGTATTGTCAGCACCATAAATTGTAACAACATATCCACCCTTTTCATAAAACATATTGATAATATGGTTGTACTCCAATCCTTCCCTTGTAAGAATTTGTGCCTTTATGCCACCAAGGGTAGTTTCTTCTACATCACTTACGTAAATTTCTTCAAAATGCGTAGTATATACAGGTGGACAAATAGTAATTCCCCCTACACTATGGTCACCATTGGGATGATATTTTCCGAGGGCATTTGCAGTCTCTATATATCCTTCTGGAATATACCCAGGAACCACCTTCATTGCAGGTACTTTAGTAGGAGCAGATTCTGTTTGAATATCACAAGTAAGTGTTCCTGTTTCTTCATTCTTACTTGTTGTAACTAAATAATGTTTAACTGCACCATAGGCTGTTGCAGATATTGCTAATGTAGCCGTAATAGCTGCAATAAGTACTATTATCTTTTTCTTCATAATTTTTTTCCCCTTTTTATTAATACTCTGAATAGAGTCTGTATTATTATCACTTTGAATAAAATCTTGATTTTCAATGATGTTAACCTTTTGATTTTTATATTTTTGAGAAAATTCATGAGGCTCAATAGTGTGTTTTAACTCTTCTACAGCATTTTCTTGCCCTAAAAGATACATCAATTTATCAAGTTCTGTTTTATTATCCATACAATTCATCTCCTATCATTTCTTTTACCATCTTTCTGGCACGTTCATATCTTTTTGCTGCAACATCTTCACTAATGTGTAGTAATGATGATATTTCTCTATAGCTAAGTTCATAAAAGCAACGATACTGAATTATCTCACGATATTTTGATGGTAATTTAGAAAGTAATTGTGTAATCATATGTCTATCTTCTACTGTTTTTACAGAAGGAACCCCCTTTTGGTTTTCACTTGTCACTTTTTCCTCTACCTCTTTAGTGAATAACTGAGTTTCTTTCCTATTTCTACGATATAAATCAATGGATATGTTTTTTATTGTATATACAACCAATCTCTTAGTTTTTAAACTTTCTACCCCATGAATAGTTGGCAGATATGGAATTAGCTTTATAAATGCATCTTGAACTGCATCCTCTGCTTGTTCTACATTATTTAAAATTGAGTATGCAATACCATACATCTTATTTTCATAGGCATCATAAAGCTGTGCTAGCATATTATTTTTAAAATTTTCATCCGATGAAATCTCCACCTAATCACTCCTTGCTGTTTAAGAGTCCTCTTACTAAACATAACGAATGAGAACTTACAATTCTGACATTTTTATTTTAAATTTAAAATAATTACTACTTATATAATGATATAGGTTACTTTTAATAAATTCCACTATTGTAATTAAGTTTTAAAGTAGAAATTTAAGATAGAATTTTACACATAAAAAAAGAGCATTTATACTAGAAATACTCTTTTTTAATATTAATCTATTATAGTAACTTCTCCAAATTCTCCACCAATTCACCTATTGCATTAACATAATCCTTTATTATTCTATCTGCAACTTCATTTGCTAAATTTTCATTATAAATATGAGAAGTGGAATTTCTATCTTCTATTTAATTTTCCATATGCCTTTCTCAAGTTCATATATTTAAACTCTATACTTCTCATATAAGGTTACCCCTTCCCTTTCTACTTGCTCTATAAATAGCTCATCATCTATTCTTCTCATATTTGAAAAATCAAACTCTAATAAAGTTGGACTGGTATTTTCTATCTCTTCTATGAACTCAAATATATCACAATCAGCATATACAGCCAAATCTATATCACTTTTTAGTTCATTATCACCCCTAGCTCTTGAGCCAAAAAGTACCACCTTGTTTATACCTTTATATTTTTTTGATATAGCTATAATTGAATCTACTATTTCTCCATCTAAATTCAAAAAATCACCCCTTATATTATATAAAACCTATAATGTCATATGATTTATCTTACCATTTTTAAAAGATCTTATAATATCATGTCCTAAATTAATCATTATCATTTTATCATAAACATAATCATTTAAATACTTTTATCTATTCTCCATAAAACTTAGGTGAAGCCTTTGAATCTTTAATTAACTCTACCTTACATATTTTCAGTTTCTTTTAATATGTAATAAAATCCTTGAAACCCCCATGGCGCCTACAACTAGTTAACTAGCTAAATAGTTTTATTGTTAAATATAAAGCTAGTTTCCTATAAAAATATTAATATAGTTATAATTTTATATAGTTAAGATTGTAACTTTAAATTTTTTTATAAATCAGACTGTGCTATTAAATTAGTTTATATATGCTTAAACGCAAAAGAGGGCAAAACTTTCGTTTTACCCTCATATTTATTCTATTAAATTTTATCCTAGAACTCTGCTGTTCCTGTAGTTCTTGGGAATGGTATTACGTCTCTGATGTTGCTCATTCCAGTTACGTACATTATCATTCTTTCGAAGCCTAGACCAAATCCAGCGTGTTTTGTGCCACCGAATTTTCTTAATTCTAGGTACCACCAGTAGTCCTCTGGGTTTAATCCTAATTCGTTGATTCTGTCTACAAGAAGATCATATCTTTCTTCCCTTTGGCTTCCTCCGATGATTTCTCCTATACCAGGAACTAATAAGTCCATAGCTGCTACAGTTTTGTTGTCATCGTTCATTCTCATGTAGAAAGCTTTGATTTCCTTTGGATAGTCAGTAACGAATACTGGTCTTTTGTATACTTCCTCAGTAAGATATCTCTCATGCTCTGTTTGAAGGTCACAACCCCATTCTACTGGGTACTGGAACTCTTTATCCGCTTTCTTTAATAATTCTACAGCTTCTGTATAAGTTACATGACCAAAGTTAGAAGTTGCTACGTGGTTTAATCTTTCAAGTAATCCCTTATCTACAAAGCTGTTGAAGAATTCCATTTCTTCTGGAGCATTTTCAAGAACATAGTTTATGATATACTTTATCATATCTTCTGCCAATGTCATGTCATCCTTAAGGTCTGCAAAAGCTATCTCTGGCTCTACCATCCAGAACTCTGCCGCATGTCTTGCAGTGTTAGAGTTTTCAGCTCTGAAGGTTGGTCCAAAAGTATAAACATTTCTAAATGCAAGAGCATATGCTTCTGCTGCAAGCTGACCACTAACTGTAAGGTTTGTTTCCTTACCAAAGAAGTCATTTTTATAATCTATTTTCTTATCCTCAGTCATTGGGATGTTTTCAAGATCCATAGTTGTAACTCTGAACATTTCTCCTGCACCTTCACAGTCACTTCCTGTAATTATTGGAGTGTGAGTATAAACAAATCCTCTTTCATTGAAGAAGCTATGAATTGCATAAGCAACTAAAGAACGTACTCTAAATACTGCTGAAAAAGCATTACTTCTAGGTCTTAAGTGAGCTATAGTTCTTAAATATTCAAAGGTGTGTCTCTTCTTTTGAAGTGGATAATCATTACTTGATTCACCTTCTACTATTATTTTTGTAGCTTTAATTTCAAAAGGTTGCTTACTTCCTGGAGTTAACACAAGCTTTCCTTCAACTATTATAGATGAGCTAATACTTAACTTTTCTATTTCTTTAAAGTTATCAAGGCTATCCTCGAATACAACTTGAAGGTTTTTAAAGAAGCTACCATCATTAACTTCTATAAAACCAAAAGCTTTAGAACTTCTTAAAGTTCTAATCCATCCTGAAATACAAACATCTTGGTCTGCGTATTTTTCACTTTCTCTGTAAAGACTTTTTACTAAGACTGTTTTCATAATAAAATCCTCCTTTTATAATTTGATTATTGCCTGTTGAGGTAATATGATTCTATTTTAAGACAATAAAAAAAACCTTTCCTTCCCTAAAAAACAGGGACGAAAGGATACATTCCGCGGTACCACCCAAATTATCATATTGATCAACTCAACAAGTACAAAGATCTCTCTTGATACTCTTCCCTTTTAACGGTGAGATTCCGTCTAAGTCTACTCTCCTAAGATTTCGGTTAGAAACTCCGAGATGTTCTTCAATAAGAGCTTCATATTGACCTTCCACCATCGTCAACTCGCTTTAACTACTTCTCATATCTACTCTTCTCATCACAGTCTTTATTTAAACCTATTAACTAGTATTTTCAAATTTATATTATTTATTCAAAACACTTGTTATCTATTATTATATGTGCATGATTTTAGAATGTCAACTATTGGTGAAAAATTTTGTATTTGTTATAATCTAACATTTGTTATAATATTATATTATAGCTTAATATCTATTAATTATTTATATTTTTGGAGGATATTCTATGAAAGAAAAAGTACCTTTTACTAAATTTCAAAAGTTCCTTGAAACTCTCTCTCTATTAATCTTACTAAGCTCAATAATCTACCTAATATTCATTTGGAGCACCCTTCCTGATACTATCCCTTCTCATTATAATGCTAAAGGAGTTGTTACCAACTGGAGTGGGAAAGGTATGCTGCTTATAATGCCTATAATTTCAATAATTTTATACACAGGACTTACAACCCTAACACTGTTTCCTAATATATGGAGCGTGCCTGTAGAAATCACAGAAAAAAATCAGAATTTTGTATATACTAATCTAAAAACTATGCTGATAGTTATAAAATTAATCTTAGTTTCTGATTTTGCTTATATGACAATATGTTCAGCAACTGAAAGTTCTTTAAGTGCTTTATTTACTCCTATAGTTTTAATTGCTGTATTTGGTACACTTGCCTTTTTTATGACAAGAATAATTAGAGGAAGCAAAAAACTTGAATAATATACTTAGAATATATACAAAATCTTAATTAAATAAAGGAGCCTAGATATTAATATATCTAAGCTCCTATTTATTATTAATTAAGTTATTATTAATTAAGATTTAATATAGAATCGTCAGAATTAAAGGTATTTGCATTGTATAAGAATAACATATCTGTTATATCCTTCGACTCAATTAACTCTTCCATATTATCCATGTAATACCTAAGATCTACCACGTCTATCTCTCCATAGTGTGAAATTAGAAAAGGTAAAAAACTATTGGCATAGGAATCTTTAACTACTAATAGCTTCTTCTTTGGATCTCCTAAAGTTTTAATATTAATATGTGGATGATTTCCTCCTGTAAACACTTCATACTTGTCCTTTTTATCTAAATTCTCACTACTATATAAGGTACTGGTTCTCTTTTGCTCAGTTATATAATTAACTACCATTTCCCCATTTTCTTTAGGTATATATACATTTATACAATCTGGCTTTCCTCTCTTATCTCCTATTTTTGAAGTTAAGCTTCCATAAAAATCATTAGCAACTAACTCAACCTGAAAATCTCCCTCTTTTTTAGGCTCCAGCCCCAAACTCTTACAAAATTCCACATAGGCAAGATAAGCCCCTTTGCTAGTCCAGTGATGATCTGTCCTATAGTATAGATACTTATCCTTATTATTTATAAGTGCATTATAGGGATTAATATATTTTACATTAGAACTTAACTTTCCTTCTATGTACTTCATATATTCCAACTGATTATCCACTGGCGCGTACTTAGGTAGCTTATCCTTTAGAATCTCTGTAGCTGTTGGTATCAGCATAAAGCTTGTATTTATATTTTCATGTTTCTTTACAAACTCATTAATAGCTAAAACCTTATGGTCAGTTTCTTCCTTTGCTCTCTCTTCAAAGTCTTCAATAAGTTGATTATTCTTTCCTATAAATACATCATTACTTTCACTTTTACCCATTAGTTTATCTACCTTAGCCTTAGCATTTATAAATAAACCTCTTCCTGGAAATTGGTCTGATATATAACTCTCATAATGTTTAATATAGTCACCACTAAGAAGTGTTCCTAAAGAAAACTCTGGTCTACTAGCCAGATTTCTATTTTCTACTTCCGAAAATGTTTTTTCTCTTCTTAATATATTACTTACAGACATTATAGCTATAAATAAGAGAAATACTACTGCCATTAGCCTTCTATTTACCTTGTTACTTTTATCCATTTCTCTCACTCTGCTTTCTTTAAAATCTAAAATATAGGAAAGGATTATAACTTTCACTAACTAAATAAACTATAGATAAAATTAAAATTAACATATTCATAGCTATAATTATATATACGCCCTTTAACTTATACTTCTTTTTTATATATGCAATTAAATTTTTAATCAAAGGCGTAGAGCAAATAATTGCTATTACTATAAGTATTACATTTGTTTTCAAAGTATATTTAGCCATATTATCCATAAATATATTTTTTCCCATTCCAAACATAAGCTTTATGTAATTTAGAGCATCATTAACCTTTGATGTATCAAAGAATACCCAGCTTATAATTACTAAAACTACAGTATATATATGAGCAATAGCATTAGGGACTTTATTAAGAATTTTTCCTAAAAATAATTTTTCAAGAAATATGAATACTCCAAAATATAAGCCCCAAATTACAAAATTCCAACTAGCTCCATGCCATAGTCCTGTGGCAAACCATACTATAAGTAAATTTCTAAATTGTACAGCCTTCCCTCTTCTATTTCCTCCTAATGGAATATATATATAATCCCTAAACCATGAACCTAAGGATATGTGCCATCTTCTCCAAAACTCACTGATACTCTTAGACATATAGGGATGATTAAAGTTCTCTAAAAATTCAAATCCAAACATCTTTCCAAGACCTATTGCCATATCAGAGTAACCACTAAAATCAAAATATATTTGTAGTGTAAAGGCAATTATACCTATCCAAGCTGTTAATATAGATAATTCTTCAATAGGAAGCCCCTTAATAGAAGTCCAAATCATGCCTATATTGTTAGCAATAAGAACCTTTTTTCCCATACCTCCAATAAATCTTTCTACCCCTTCTCCAAATTTATCTATAGACTCACTTCTGTTATTAAGTTGATCTTCTATATCATTATATTGGACAATTGGTCCAGCTACTAGTTGCGGAAACATAGTAATGTATGCCCCGAAATTTATAATGTTTCTTTGTGCAACCACCTTTCCCATATATACATCTGCTACATAGGATATGAGCTGGAATGTATAAAAAGATATTCCCAGTGGTAAGGGTAAATTCCTTATTTGAAGATTAAAACCAAAAATTCCATTGATATTATCAATTAAAAATCCATAATACTTGAAGAAGAATAAAAAACTTAAATTCAGTACAATTACTGTAATAAATATAGCTGTTCTTTTTTCACTATCTTCCTTATTTGCCTCTATCATAAGGCCACCTATATAATCAATTATTATAGAACCTATCATTAAGAAGATATATATAGGTTCTCCCCAAGCGTAAAAAATCAAACTCATTATAAGAATTACTAGATTTTTAAATTTCCTAGGACATATATAATAAATTATTAAGGTAATTGGTAAAAACATAAATAAAAATATCAAACTACTAAAAACCAAATTAATCACTCCAATTAAAATATAGTTACTACTTAAATTCCTTATTTATTGCTGCTTCTATGGTTGCCGAATCTCTTGAAATGATCAATATTAAGTACTTTCCTTTTATATCTAATACACGATTACTTATTATGTCATATTCCTCGGGTCTATAGCTATTAAAGCTATCGGATTGTTTTTTTATTCTTCCCTCAACTTTAACCTTTAACTGCTGTATAACTTCTTCACTTTTCCCTTTTAATACAAGAACTTCGTTAGCATCCATATTACTCTTAGGTGCGTATAAAATAAAATCTTCTACTTCATTTTTACTTATGTAATATAGCTTTCTTAGCTTTGAACTATCACCTATATCCATCTGTTCATCATCTATAACCTGTGAAAGATTCTTTCTTAAACTATCCATATCTGCATCCTTAACTTTAAGAACTTGGTACAGGGATATAAATGTAATTAATACTGTTGCTATTAATATATAATAATAATTTTTATAATTTTTCATATTTATCTCCTAATTATTTGATGTAAATCCTTGGTGTAAATAAGATAACCATTTTAAATAAAAATCATATTTTAAGTGTATTCCATCTTGCTCATAGAGCTCAGCCTTATCCCTTACCAATACATCAATATTTAAATAATTAACTGTCGTTTCTTCACTTACTTCATACGCTAATTTTCTAAACTCATCTAAGTTAGTATTCGTAAGCCTTCCATTAGTTTCTATAGCCCTATCCATAACTGGTAGAGGTGCTTGTATATATATATTGGTATTAGGTAATTTTGTCTTAATATCATTTATAAATTCTATGTAATGAGCCTTAAATTTATCTGGACCCCCAGGTCCACCTCCATCAAATTCTATTACATCATTCATTCCATATAAAAGTACTACATTCTTAGGCTGTAAAGATACAACTTTATCTATATTTTCTTTTCCTTTAACTACAGTATCTCCTTTATTACTTATTACATTATATTGATTTACTAGTTCCATCTCCATAAGACCTTCTGTTATAGAATCTCCCATAAACACTGTATTCTCATAGAATTTATAAAAATCAACTTCTTTATCCTCTACCACAACTTCAGGAGTATGATGTTTCTCTATCTTATCCTGGATTACACTTAAATCAGCCTGTTCTAAATCTTTCAAGTGCTTTCTCCCTAATAGTACTCTTTGCTTTTCATTCATCTGAACCTTTTTATTATCTATAAAGGTATGTATACCTATTGCTGTTATTATCACTACTAATATTATTCCTATAATTGTCATAATTCGAAAACTTCTTATCTTCATGTTATCTTCCTCTTCTGTCTAATATTTATCTTCCTTAATCATTCTAATACAACAAATTTAATATTTGGTTACAAAATCCTTACGTTTCTAAAAAACTTCCCTTCACATAAAGAAACCTAAGCATAGATATACTTAGGTTTTTTCATCATTATAATAATATATGGTTCTCAAAATTTTAATAATTATCCGATTATAGGTTATCCTAGCTAAGCTTTAATATATCACTTAAATTCTCATTTTTAACAATAAATTTAAATACTAATACTCCTATAATTGAAACTACTACAAATTCTCCTATGGCAACTTGTAATACAGAAAGCCAAAATGGTAAATTTATCATGTAGTAAAGCTCTGCTCCTATAATTAAAGCATTGGATATAGTTGCCCATAAAGATGCTATAAATAGTACAAGTGTTTTATTATAGCCTTCTTTTTTAGTTAAAACCTTCTTTGTTTGCCAAATTAAAACTAGAGCTATTAAACTAGCTAAGCTTCCAAATATCATATCTACTATTGCCATAGGGCTTAGTAGAAAATTTGAAATGGCACATCCTATAGTTAAGGCTGGAATATATAGTGGGTCTATAAATGCCAAAAGTACCATTACCTCTGATAATCTAAATTGAATATTTCCAAAGGCAAAGGGTGCGATAACAGCAGTAACCGCTACATAAGTAGCTATAATTAGAGCCATCTTTAATAATTTTTTAGTTTTGTTGCTAGTATTCATAAATATAATACCCTCCTCATTTTTTAATAGTGTAAGCTCTTAGCCTTACTAGATTCACATATTGATCTATTTAACCCCATACAAACCTACTAATAAAATAATGAGTCTAGCTATGTCACCTCACTAGCTCCGCACCTATCTTTAACTCAGCATTTTCTTTATCTAAAAAATACCACCTATACTTATTGGTGATTAAATTATATACTTCTATAATATATATTTATATATCTCATAGAAAAAATAAAGGCCGTCATCCAAATGACAGCCTTGTAATCCTTGTACATAAATAAAGCTCTACCTTTTTATGATGAGCTAATTAAAAGATTTCAATGCCGTAGTTTTATTTAAAGACAGGAGGCTTACGAACTGTCACTCTTATTTTGTTCAATCTCATTATATAATGTAAAGTGTTGAATTTCAAGTGTTTCATAGACTTTCAGAAGATTTATTTTATTATTTATTCTCATGTAATATTGATACTTTCTATATTTTTCGTTAGAAATTTTGTTAGAATAATTTTTCTAATGTGCCATCATTTTTAAAAATTTCTACTATTTCTACCTTTGAAACTGTATAAGGTATATCTTCTTTTATATAGGATTTTCTATTACATTCATATGACTACCTTGTCCACTAATATTTCATCCTGAGGTTTGATAATCTACAATTGAACCGCTCCTTTGAGGAAGTCCATGCTCTTTTATATATTTTAATAATATTATTTCAACATGAAAATCCCGGAAACCCGCATATATACAACAAATAGTTAAATAGTTATATAGTTTTATTGCTAAATATTATCCTAGTTTTATATTTATATAGTTCCATATATAAATATTATATAGTTAATACTAATATATAATTGTGAACATAAAAAAAGCCAAGAATTAAATTCTCAGCTTTCTTTCTTCTAAAATATCCTTTAGAATTTTTATATGATTAATTAAGTCTTCTTCCAATTTCTTCGAGGCAAGCTTTTGCTTTATTCATTATTGGAATTAACTTACCCTTTTTATCTTCTTTAATTTTACTAATACTTTTATCTAAATCTTCATACTTTCTTTCTATAATTCGTTTTGTAATGTCTGGATACTCCCTTAGCAGCTCTATATCACTTTCATTTATATTATCATACATAACCATGTCATTTATGGCATCTGCCACTCTATTGTATATATTTATTTTAATTAAGGTTGGTGAATCATCCTTTGCACGATCAAACTCCTTTTTCCTCACAAACCATGGTTCAGGAATATCTTTTTCAAGGTTATCAGCTTCACTTTCAAAAATAACTAGATTTTTAATGCACTCTCTATGTTCGATGACATCAAAATATCCTAAATATTCAGTCTTTTTAACTCTTTTTATTATTTCTTTAAATTCCATAAGCCCACTTCCTTTCTTATATTATATAATTCTAGGCTTCTTTAAACATTCCTTCTATATTATATACATTATTTTTCACAAAAATACACAGAATAAGTTAATGAAGGCTTTTGAAACTTTATCCTTTGTTAAATCCATGTTAATTTTTCTTTATCTATTGTTAAAACTTTCTACTCTTTGTTAAATAAAAGGTTTTTGTGTTACTATTAAGTTAAATTTATTGTATCTTTAATTGTGTCTTTAGAATGAATATTATTTGAATACATATTATTTATTGGAGGTTTAACACTATGGAATCATTATTTTTAATTATTAACCTTTTAGGAGGTCTTGGAGTATTCCTATTTGGTATGAAGATCATGGGAGATGGTCTTGAAAACCTTGCTGGCGAAAAGTTAAAGGGTATCTTTGATAAAATTACCTCTAATCCCCTTAAGGGTGTAGCAACCGGTGCTATAGTTACTGCTATAATTCAAAGCAGTAGTGCTGTAACTGTTATGGTAGTTGGATTTGTTAATGCAGGTATTATGAATTTATCTCAGGCAGCCTATGTAATCATGGGTGCTAATATTGGAACAACTATAACAGCTCAATTAATTACCTTTGATTTTGATGCTATAGTTCCAGTATTTATTGCAATAGGGGCGTTTTTAGTATTATTTACCAAAAAGAAAAATCCTAAAGAATTAGGTCATATAATTCTAGGCTTTGGTATTTTATTTTTAGGTCTTATTTTAATGTCTGATGCTATGTCTCCTCTTAGAGAGTCACCAGTATTCACAAAACTTATTTTAAGTCTAAAAGGACATGTAATCTTAAGCCTTTTATTAGGAATAGGAATGACTGCTATAATTCAAAGTTCCTCTGCAGTTACTGGAATTTTAGTTGCTTTAGCTTCTGTTGGAAGTCTTCCAATTGATGTAGCTATACCAATGTTATATGGAACTAATATTGGTACTTGTGTTACTGCTTTAATCTCTTGTTTAGGAACTAATAAGACTGCTAAAAAAGCGGCATTAATTCACTTATTCTTTAATGTAATAGGTAGTATAATATTCCTAATTCCGCCAGTTTCTAAATTACTATTAACTACAGTAACAACTCTTACCCCTGGTGTAACTGGAGGAATTGTGGCAAAACAAATTGCTAATGCCCATACAATGTTTAATGTAGTTAACACTATATTAATATTACCATTTACAAAATACTTAGTAACTTTAGTTAATTTCATACTTCCAGGAGAAGATGAAAAAGAAGTTGATGGAGTTAAGTATATAGATGACAGACTCTTAGAAACTCCAACTATAGCCTTTGGTCAAGTTACTAATGAGATTATTAGAATGGGTACTTTAGCTAAGGAAAATATAGAAACAGCCTTAAAGGGCTTTACTGATAATAATGAAGATTCAATTAACAAAGTATATAAGAATGAAGCTTTAATAAATCTATTAGAAACAGATATAACTAGATATCTAGTTAAACTATCCAATTCTGATATTGGAGATGAGCAAAGAACTACTATAGCTTCATATTTCCATGTAGTTAATGATATAGAACGTATCGGAGATCATGCTGAAAATATTGCTGACCTGGCTAAAGATAAACTTTCTAAGAATGTTAAGTTTTCTAAAGATGCCATTGAAGAACTTAAAGTAATGGTGAATATTTGCATAGAAGCTTTGGAGCATAGCATAGAATGTTTCTCTGACTATAGTGATAAAAAGGCTTTGGATGTAAGGACCTTAGAAGAAAAAATAGATACTTTAGAAAAAGATTTAAAGATATCACATATCAAAAGATTAAATAATGGTACTTGTGATGCAATTGTAGGTACTATATTCTTAGATCTTATTAGTAACCTTGAAAGAGTGGGTGACCACGCTGTTAACATTGCTGAAATACTTTCTTAAATACAAATATGTCCCTAAAGTAAATTATTAAATACTTTAAAAGCTACAATTCAAAATTGTTGAATTGTAGCTTTCCCCTTTTATATAGATTACTTTTTAAATTTCCATTCTTTAAACTATTATGGTATTGATGCATCCATTAGCTCTAGATATAGATTCTAATTCCTTCATATAATCATTAGTAGGTACTGTAGTTTCAAGTAATTCCTTTCTTACTCCCATAGGTCTATATTTAATAAGCTTATATTGAATATTAGGATTAATTTCAGCTAATAGCTTACTTCCCATGTCTACAGTATAATTATTATTAAGAACTTCTGGTACTACTACTGTTCTAATTTCATATATCTTATCAAGTTTTCCAAGCTCTCTTATGTTTTTTATTACTGTTTCATTAGTGAGACCTGTAAGTATCTTATTTTCTTCTGGATGAAAAGCTTTTAAATCTATCATAGTTTTATCTGTTAATTCTAATAGTTCTTTATCCATATATATAGGTGTGGACCCATTAGTGTCTATAAAAGTTGTTAAACCAAGACTCTTTACTTTTGTAAATAGCTCCTTTAGGAAATCCCTTTGAAGAGTACATTCTCCTCCTGAAACCGTTATTCCTGATATAAAAAACTTTACCTTTTCAATTTTCTTCATTAGTTCTGAGGCAGTTATTTTTGTTATCTTAGGACTACTATTTTTCTTACAAGTAGCAATACAAGCATCACAGTTAACGCATTTATCAATATCATACTCAACCTTACCATCTACCATTGATAGGGCTCCATATTCACAGGCTGGCACACATTCACCACAATTAACACATCTATTTATAGTTTCTGGATTATGACAATAAAGACAATTATAATTACATCCTTGAAGAAATATGGCCATTCTATTGCCTTCTCCATCTACATTACTAAAAGGTATTATTTTATTAACATAACCTATAGTTTCTTGCTTATCATTCATACTTCTTCCCCCAGTGCTCATATATTTTCATTCCCTTATAATATAGAACCGCTCCAATACTATAAGCTTTTGCTACAATTGTATCGAAGCGGCCTTTATTATAAAAATCCTTTTAATCCTATGACTAACAACTCTAATGTTAAGAATTCTATTTATCAGAACTTCTTAATTTTCTTTCAAGAATCTTGGAGTTTTTAACTGCTCCATATCCAAGGGCTACTGTATCTTGAAGTACTTGCTCTCCCCTATCTAAAGCTTCTATATCAGAACGCTTAACAAGATATCCTGTAATTCTTATAACGTCACAATCATCACAGTATAGGGAGAAATATCTCATATTTAGTGCAAAGCCACCTTTGATTATATCTAAAATTGACTTTGGATTCTTCTTAGCCATTTCATCAAATTTAAATATATCACCAATTCCAGATGGGAAGTATTTGTGGAATACTGCACTTTGAATCAAGTGTTCTGGTAATGATGGCTCTTCGCCTATTGGAATTCTACATCCTGGACTTGTTTCAGTATCAGAATCAATTCCAACTTGAGAATGAAGTAGATAATGATTATCTGTAACTTCACAATATTTATTTTCATGAGCATTAACCATGTTATACATTTTATTTATAATAGTTTCACCTAGCTTGTTAGCTCTTTCACCATATCCAAATCTATCCTTTTCATCTGTTGCTCCTAGAAGCGTATTTACACATTCTGCAAGACCAACTAATCCAAACATAGCAGTAAATCTATCTCTTGATAATAAACCTTCTCTTACAAGGAAACTTGACTCAAAGAAATTACTTTCTTCTACTATGAATTTAACTCTCTTATCCATATAATCAAGCATTGCTTCTACAGCATCTGGTAATACAGTGTTTAAAAAGTGTTCTTCATTATACGCCATCTTAGCTAGTTTTGAAAGTAACATTCTCACTAATGTATAACTTCCACCACCAAGATTAAGTCCATTATAGCAACTTACTATTCCATATTTTTCTCCTAGTTCTGAGCTAAACATTTCATGGTTAGCAAAGCTTGGCTTAGCGCAAGTAAGAGCTGTTTTTATTGCTTCAACTGCAAATTCTTCACTAGTTTCCTTTGAGTATTTTAAGGTTATATTAGGAGTAGCATTTTGAAGTTCTCTCTCTACTTCTAAAATTATTCTTCCTGCTTTAGTATCCTTAGGTCCAATATTAGCATGACAGAATGAATCAGTTATTGTTCTGTCTATATGCTTTAAGAAAAACTTAATTGCTTTATATGCTTCTTTCTCATCTTCTATATATGGATCTAAAAGAGTATCAATATTACCTACATATACTGGGAAAGATGTAACTGATGGTACATGCTTATATAGAATTAGTAAATTGTTTACTGCATCCCATATATCCTCTGCAGGAGTTAGGCTTAAAAACTTACTTCCATTTTTCATAAACTTTTCATAGTCAGGTACAATGTATCTAGGTCTATAGGGTGCGTTACCTTCATTAAGGTCACATATAACACCTGCATTTTCATACATTTTTGTTTTGTCAGATTTATTTAATACATCTAAACTATTTTCTGACTCCCTAGCTAAATTTAAAACTTTCATTTCATAAGTTAAAGTCTTGTCCTTAATAATATTCATTATACTATCTTTCATTTTATCACTCCTATGACATTTTGAAATTAAGTAAATATTATTATGTTATTCCTGCTTAACTATATACATAAACTAAATATAATTAAGCCATACTTTATTACAATAATGCAATGTTTATAATAAATTTATCTTAATTATAGTATACCCGAATATAAGAGTTTTTTCTACTATTTAATGAATAATAATTATTGATTACATTACCTTTTTAAGTAACATTTTAATTTTATCAGTATTTTTAACTTGTGTTACTTTTTTAAGAAAAGTTTCAATTAACTGTTTAAATATAAACTACACAAATAAAATTTTATGCTTATACTAATAATGTATATATATTTTTTAAGTGGAGGTGAAGCTTAAAATGAAAATCGGAATTATTTCTGATACTCACATGAATAAACATTATTCAAAGCTAAAACATATACTAGATGATAAGTTAAAAGATGTAGATTTAATAATTCATGCAGGAGATTATACCTCCCCTGAAGTAATATCTATGATTAAGGAAAAATCAAAATTTATAGGTGTTTATGGAAATAATGATAAATCTAATTTAAGAAGTTTAGTTCCGGAAAAACACATATTAACTTTAGAAGGTTATAAAATTGGTATTTGTCACGGGGATGGTACTAAAAAGCAAACTATAGATAATGTGGTTGATACTTTTAAGAAGGATAAGCTTGATATAATAATATATGGTCATAGCCATAAACCTTGTATTTTTACTAAAGGAAAAACAATGTATTTAAATCCTGGATCGTCTACTAGCAAAAGAAAAGAACCTTGGTTTTCTTATATAATTTTAGAGCTTAATAAAAATTGTCCCATATCAGCTTCAGTAAACTTTTTTAAATAGCTAAAAAATTCATTATTCCATAGAGTAAAAGGATTGAGCCTATAAAATAGACTTCAATCCTTTTAATTTATTAGTTTAAACATATCCATAGATTCCTCTTACAGATACTTCTCCAGATATTACTCTATTAATAGTACCATCTTTATGTTTTACTATTAATTCTCCTTCATCATCAATATCTATTACCGTACATATGACTTCATTATTTCCATTAATTACTCTTACCTCTTTATTTATAAGTAATGAGCCTTCTCTACAAATTTCTATAACTCTACTTATATCTCCTGTATTTTTAAAATCTTCGTAAAACACTTCAAAATTATTCAATATATTAGCTACAAGTTTTTTTCTATCAACTTCATTTCCTAATTCATTTTTAAGGGATGTGGCTTTTTCCTTTAACTCATCTGGAAATGATTCCATATTAACATTTATACCAATTCCCATGATGACATAATTTACTCTTTCTATTTCTGCATTCATCTCAGTTAATATGCCACATATCTTTTTGCCATTAATGACTATATCGTTAGGCCACTTTATTCCTACAGAAATGCCCATCTCCTTTAGAGCAGTATAAACTGCTGCTGCACCAATTAAAGTAGTTCTAGGTGCTACCATAGGAGATATATTTGGTTTTAATACTATGGACATCCATATTCCTGTTCCTTTAGGTGAAATCCAGCTTCTACCCAATCTCCCCTTACCACTAGTTTGTTCCTCTGCAGCAACTACCATTCCTTCTATAGGATTATTACTACACTCTCTTCTGCACTGAACATTAGTAGAGTCTACTTCATCAAAATGAATGAAGTTTCTCCCTATATACTTAGTTGTAAGAAGATGTAAAATCTCTTCACCATCTATAATATCCGGAGTACTTACCAGTTTATATCCTCTATTGGAAATTGATTCTATAACGTATCCTGCTTCCTTTAAGCTTTTTATATGCTTCCATATTCCAGCCCTAGTAATTCCTAATTCTTCACTAAGTCTTTCCCCTGAAATGTATTCATCCTTACTTTTTCTAAGTATATTCAATATCTTCTTCTTCATTCAATACTTACCTTCCTAAGCTTTCTTATTTCTCAGGCAAATTATATGTCTCTGCCATTCTTTTTCTCTTATCAATATAATTTTGGCATCTTTCTAAGAAAATTTCAATATTTCTCTCTTCTTTTCTTACTTCCTCTTCCGTCTTTGGCCCTCTCCCTAATCTATCACATATTCCAAGAAGTCCTATATCCTCAATGTATCCACTTTTAACAACTCTATTAAGATCTGCAAACTCATTATTTTTTACTACGAAAAGAATCTGCATATGAAGTCTAACTAGATTTACTACATAATCATAAAATCCTTTATCTTCATGAAGCTTTAAATGGGTTAAAAATTCTTCTGCCATTCTTGCTCCAACTTTATCATGGTCATAGGCAGTGAGGTAGCCTCTTCTTAACTTTGTAGTAGTTAACTTACCTATGTCATGTAAAAATGCTGCCCACATAAATCCCTTTGGTTCTTTGCTTCTATCTCTTCTTTTAGCAGCTTCGTCTATAACCATCATAGTGTGAATCCAAACATTGCCTTCTGGGTGATGTTTAGGATTTTGCTCCACATCTTTTAACTTTAAAACCATGTTATAGGGATATATATCTGGGTAACCATTATTTTCTACTAAGTTATTAAAATATATGGATGGCTTTTCATCTTCTAAAAGATGCTTTGTAAATTCTTCAAAATAATTCATTTAACTTTTCTCCCTTCTTATCATACCTATATAATTAATATTATTTACATATATAATATTTCCTATTAATATAATAGGTCATGAAACTTTTTCTTATGCTGTTATACACAATATATTTTTATTAACATTATATTGTAACCAATTTTTAAAATCTAACTAAAATACCCTATAGTATAGATAAATTAGCTCATCTATACATAGGGTATTAATTATTTAGGTATAAACACCTTTAATTTTCCTTTTATTATGGGGTAGTTGATTCTTCCTTTTTATCCCCTTCAGGATTTGTAATAGGTTTTTCTGCCGGCTTATCTGCCGGTTTTTCTGCTGGTTTTGTAACAGGAGCTTGTTCTACTTTTTTAGTACCTCTTTTTATTATTTTAGGTAGCGGTACATAAGTATCAGTATTCATAAGCTCTGTTGAAACTACATTACCATTTTCATAAGTAGTTCTATATGCCTTAACCTTATATCCCTGAGATCCATTCTGAGTAACCTTTTCTGTTCCTATAGGTAAAGTTGGATCATCCTCATATTTTACTGTTACAGGAATGGTCTCATAGGTTTCTGAGTTAAAGCTATAAGTTTTTCCACCCTTAGCTGCAGAGTTAGAATATATATTAAAGGTTACATTTCCACCACCAGTATATCCTTCAATATATATTGGATATTTGTATGGATTTGTAAATACATAATCTATTCCTCCATACGCAATAGTTGCATCAAGTCCTAATGGAACATATCCTACTGCCATGTTATGATTTAATCTTTGATCTGGAAGAATTCCTGAGTCTAATACTGCATTGTGAAGTGTTGAGGATACTTGGCAAATGCCTCCTCCATATCCAATCTCCACCTTATTTCCTACATAAACGCCTCCTGGTTGATAACCTTTATCTGCTGTAGTGTCACCCACTGTAGTATTGAAACTAAAACTTTCTCCTGGCATTAGTACTATACCATTTACAGTTTGGGCTCCTAGTGATATATTGGTGCTTCTGCTCCAATCTGAACTTCCAAAGTTAGTAGTTTTGGTTCCAATTCTAGTGTTAATGGTTGATAATTTTTCTTTTGTCTTAGTAGGTACCTCTTTTTTTATAGTTGCAGTTACTTCTATGTTTCCTACTTTACTTTCTGATACCTTAGCATTTATATCCTTAACTAATGCTTGTACATCCAAAGTCTTACCAACTACTTCTTCAGTAATGTTAAATCCTGAACCTGATTTCGATATAGTAGCGTCCTTTTTAGCAACATTAATTTCACTTTCCATTTTTTTAGCAACAGTATTTATAATTTCGTTATTATAGGTAAATGTTATTGGAAAGTCTTTTTTTTCAGAACTCTTTATTGCTTTAAACTTGTCTAAATATCCAAGATCTCTATTATGGTTAAAAGCTTCATTTACAGTTTCATCTATATTAAACTCTACATGTAAGTCAGTGTAGTTAATAGCATACTCCTTATCTCCAGCTTTAATTTTAATGCTTCTGTTCCCAATTTCGTCGTTATATTTACTATTTAGTTCTTGCACAACTTGGTCCTTGGCTTTACCACTTACATCTATTCCTTCAACTTGCACACCTGGCATAATTAAATTCTCATATTTTGATACAGTAGTATGGATGTATGTTGTTGTACCTATAAATACTAAAAGAACTATAGTTATTACGGAAGAAATTGCTATGATCTTAGCTTTTTTATTAGGTTTTTTATTCCCCGGGGTTAGTGAAAGCTTTGATCCATTCTCACCCTTTTCTAGATTCATATCCATAGTAACATTCCTTTCATTTTACAATTAAAAAATTGATTTAACATATAAATTATATCATATGTTAATCATATTTTCATTTATATTATTATTACGATTTCATTACATAATAATTTTCTATTGTAAAATTTTAACATAAATATTGTATATATGCAATTCCTTCCTATACCTCTATCCATTTCTTCTGATGATTTTATTTACAGGTTCATATATTTCATCATATATTACCTCTTCTTTTACTACCTTCTTATTTTCTAAGGTTTTTCTATAAACCTTTACCTTATAACCTTTACTACCTGGATTCTCAACTATTTCTTCCCCCTCATCCAAGGTTATGTCCTCTTTGTATTCTATCTTTTGAGGTATTTCTTTATAGACTTTACTAATGACCTCATACTTTATATTTTCTAATTCTTTATAAGAATATATATTAAATATTAATTTATTATTTTCTACTATACCATCTATATAAATGGGATATGGTAAAGTATTTTTAAACTTATAATCTACAACATTATAATAAATGGTTGCATCCATTCCTTTATCAACATACCCTATTGGCATAGAATGATGCGTTCTCTCCATAGGCAGAATTCCTGCTCTTATTATAGCATTATGAAGAGTTGTAGATACCTGACAAATACCTCCACCTAATTCAGGTTGAAGTTTATTATCTTTTATAACAGGTGCTTCTACATATCCTTTTTCTTTAGTGCTTTCACCTACTAGTTTATTAAAACTATATTCTTCCTCTGGCATTAAAACTATACCACTTGCTGCTTCAGTTGCTACTTTAATGTTAGTAGCTCTAACATCATCTACAAAGTTTGTACTAAAACTAGATATTATTATATTAATCCTTTTCAAATCTTCAGTTTTTATTTCTGGATTTTCAATACTAATAGGTAATTTGAGATCAACATCACCTTTATTATTCTCAGTATTACTTTTTACAACTTCTTCAACCTGAGAAATAAAATCTTTTCTATTTATTTCTTCTTTTGAAGAACTTTCACTTACTTTTAGTTTTCCATCTTCCTTAATGATAGTTGCATTTTTAACTTCCTTGTTGAGAGTTTTTTCAATTTCATCCAACAAGGAATCTACAAAATTTGTATTATAACTATACTCAATATCAAAATCTATTTTTTTAGGATCTTTTATCAACTTATAACCTTCTCTTACAGATAAATCCTTTCCATAATCCAAAGCTTCCATAAGAGTTTCTTGTAAGTTGCTTTTTATATTTAAGCTTTCATAATCAATCTTATATTCTTTATCTTTTACTTTTACCTTAATATCATTATTGATAAGTTCTTTGTTTTTTTCATTTAAAAGCGTTATAGATTCCTCCTTAGTTTTACCTCCCACTTCAATTCCTTCTACAAAAACTTGAGGATAAATTTTATCTGCATAACTACCTACGGTACGCTTCATATATCCGTAATAAAATAGAAAATACACTACAATAAAAACAACTATTAAAGCAATAATAATAATAAAAATATTTTTATTTCCTTTTCTTCTCTGCTTTCTTTTTTCCATATAAAATTCTCCTCTCATGGTATTTAAATTAGCTTGTGTAGTATTTCATGAAATATTCTAGCTAAAATAAAAAATCAGCTCATTGTAAATTTACAATGAACTGATTTTTTTATTTATCCGATGACTACCAGCTCTAATACTCCCATCTTCTTCAAAGTAGGAGTAAAAGAGCTGGTACGTCCCTGGATAACAATTTCTAAGCTTCAAAGAAGCTAAGAACTCTGTTTATCCTTAAAAAGTTATAGCTAATTAATATTTTTCTTTTCTCGCTTTGCTCGCAGGGACACTCCTTCTCACATACGTTCGAAATGTTAAACCAAAGATTTTCTTTTCTCGCTTTGCTCGTAAGGACACTCCTTCTCACATGCGTTCGAAATGTTAAACCAAAGATTTTCTTTTCTCGCTTTGCTCGTAAGGACACTCCTTCTCACATGCGTTTGAATGAGTAAGTTCGAATACCCAAATATAAAATTTGGATTCTCACTTATCTTTCTATTACTATTGCGATTCCTTGTCCGCCACCTATACATAGTGTAGCAAGACCTTTTTTGTTATCTCTCTTAATCATTTCATAGATAAGAGTAGTTAATATTCTAGCTCCAGATGCTCCAACTGGGTGCCCAATAGCTATTGCTCCACCATTAACATTTACTTTATTCATGTCAAATTTTAAATCTTTAGCTACTGCTAATGATTGTGCTGCAAAAGCTTCATTAGCTTCTATTAAATCTAAATCTTCAACTGTTAATCCAGCTTTTGATAAAGCTTTGCTTGTAGCTTCGAATGGTCCATATCCCATTATTTGTGGATCAAGACCTGCTGATGCATAAGATTTTATAGTTGCAAGATAGTTAACTCCTAGTTGTTCAGCTTTTTCTTTAGACATAACTATGAACATAGCAGCTCCATCATTTATTCCTGAAGCGTTACCAGCAGTAACTGTTCCACCTTTTTTGAAAGCTGGCTTAAGTTTTCCTAATTTCTCTATTGTTGAACCAAATTTAGGGAATTCATCTGTATCAAATACAATTGGATCTCCTTTTCTTTGAGGTATTTCAACTGGTACTATTTCATCTTTAAATCTTCCTTCTTTTACAGCTTTTTCAGCTTTTAATTGACTACTTAAAGCAAATTCGTCTTGCATTTCTCTTGTAAGACCCCATTTTTCAGCTATGTTTTCTGCAGTAACTCCCATATGATAATCATAGAACGCATCCCAAAGACCATCTTTAATCATAGTGTCAACCATTGTTGAATCACCCATTCTTTGTCCCCATCTAGATGTTGGTAATACATATGGTGCATTACTCATTGATTCTGTTCCACCACAAAGGATTACATCTGCATCTCCTGATTTAATTGCTTGAGCTGCTAATGTTACAGCTTTTATTCCTGAACCACAAACTTTATTAATACTAATTGCTGTAGATTCTTCTTTTAAACCAGCCTTTAAAGCTACTTGTCTTCCAACATTTTGTCCAAGTCCTGCACTTATAACATTTCCTATAATAGCTTCATCTATAATAGCTGGATCTATTCCTGCTCTTTTTATTGCTTCTTTTGCAGCTACAGCACCAATTTCTGCTGCTGATAATTTTGATAATGAACCTCCAAATGATCCTACTGCTGTTCTAGCAGCACTTACAATAACAACTTCTTTCATTTTTAACTCCATCCTTTTCTTTAAAATTTTTTCTTTAAATAATTCGTTACGTTAGAAACTATTTTATCCCCTGCTTATATATCTACATAGGGTTACAAAGTCTATGTTTATTACTCTTATTTATATAGCAGTTTCCATGCCAACTTCTACAATCCCCTAAATATCTACTTTCTCGTGAATTAGGGAAAACAATACCGTAAACTACAGTTTACGGTTTTTCCTTAAACAAATCTTTGTTAATATTATAACTTCAATGTTAAATAAATCACCTAAAGCAAAATCAGTAATTAGCAGATTTTTTTCATCATTTATTAATACATTTAATCTATTTAAAGGGTTAATTCTCCAAAGTAAAACACACATGTAAACTTAGTTTACATGTGTGTTTTAGTTTACACTTTTTTAAAGTTCCATATTAAATCTCTTCATTTTCTTATAAAGACCTTGCCTACTAATACCCAAAACCTTAGCAGTTTCATTTTTATTACCATTAAGTTTCTCTAAAGTTTCTGTAATTACCTGCTTTTCTATTTCTTCTACTATGTCTTTAAGTTGTTTATTTTCATAATCAACCTTTCTTTTGTTACAATCTAATATCTTTGCTGGTAAATGCTCTGGTAATATTTTCAGCTCTGTATTAAGTAAATTTATTGCTCTTTCAATAACATTTTCTAGTTCCCTAACATTACCTGGCCAGTTATAACATTTTAGATAATCCAAGGTTTCTTCTGATATACCTTCACTATATATTCCATACTTATTACATAGCTTAACTCTTAATGCCTCTGCAAGTGGTCCCACATCTTCAATTCTTTCTCTTAGTGCTGGAAGCTTAACATGCATAACATTTAATCTATAGTATAAATCTTGTCTAAACTTACCCTCTTGAGTTAACTGTAATAAGTTTTTGTTTGTAGATGCTATGATCCTAACATCTATCTTTTTTACATCATTACTACCCACTCTTACAATTTCTCTATCTTGAAGAACTCTTAATAACTTCACCTGCATAAAAAGAGGCATATCTCCTATTTCATCTAAAAGAATAGTTCCTCCATCTGCAAGCTCAAATTTACCCTTCATTCCTGTTTTTTTCGCTCCTGTAAATGCTCCTTCTTCATAGCCAAACATTTCTGATTCAAATAGTTCTGTTGGTATAGCTCCACAATTTATTTTAACAAAGGGTTTTCTGGCTCTTTTACTACTATTGTGTATGGACTGTGCAACTAATTCTTTTCCTGTACCACTCTCACCTGTAATTAATACAGATGAATCTCCTCTTGCAATCTTCTCAGCAAATTTTATAGCAGTTAAGAAACTTGAGCTATTTCCGATTATTTTATCAAAAGTATAGGTTGCTTTATTCTCTACAGTGAGTTCATTTTTGTAAAATTGAACCTCTTTTTCTAAATGGGATATCTTACTACTTAATATTTTAAAATTATCTATATCTTTAAACATAACTCTACCTATGGCGCCTCTAATTTTTCCATTAATTATTATAGGAACTCTCATAGATATCATTTTATGTTCATTAACCTCTTGAATATCTCCAACTTCTTTAAATCCATTTTTAGCTATAAGATGTAATTTCGTGTTTGGAATAACCTTAGTTACATGTTTACCCTCTGGTTCTTTACAACCTAAAAACTTCTTGTATCCATCTGTCATCATTGTTATAATTCCATCTTCATTAACTACTACAATGTATTCATTTAAACTATTAAATGCAAAATTGAGTATTTCTTCATCAACTCTCATATATTTTTCCTCCTAAATAAAATACATTATTTTATGTTTCTATCTATTAAGTGTAACTATATCCTTATTTAATATATTTATATCCATTTGAGCTATTTTAATCAAACTTATTTTAAAACCAATTGTTATTTACACCAAAAACTTTTTTTAAATGTTCTACTGCAAAATTGCCTGTAATTCCAACAAATATGCCAGTCCCTATCCCTGCCACGCTCATAACAGGTAAATAGAGCATAACACTCATGGTTTTTACTATTAGTGATGCTGCAAGTAATTGTCCTACATTATGAAATACTGCCCCAGCACAACTTACTCCTACAATACTTATCTTTTCTTTTCCAAGGTGTTTTGCAAATACCATAAATATATAACTTAAAATCCCACCAGATAAACTATACATTAATCTAGATATACTTCCTCCAAACATTACAGAAAGCAAAATTCTTAAAAACATGACTAAAAAAGTCTCTTTATAACTTAAGGTGTATAATGCTATTACCGTAATAATATTAGCAAGACCTAGTCTTGTGCCTGGAGTTATAAATGGTACTGGTATCATATTTTCAAATATGTGTAGCACCAAGGACATTGCTACTAATAGGGATATATATATCATTTTTCTAATATTTTTACTAGCTTCTTTACTATTCATTTTCTTCACCTCAACGAGAAATTACATCTTCCCCTTCACTACTCTTTTGTTCCCCTACTATTTCAATGATTAACCTATTAGGCAGACATACTATTCTTTCTCCAACTGCTCCTATAAATCCTTCATTTACACATATTTCATCCTTACAATCTGCATCTACAATTCCTATTTTCATATCATGAATTACAACTCGATTAAATCCATAGGAAGATTTAATAGTAAATTCTTCATCTAACCCTGTGGTTAGTTCCACTCTCTTTGTCTCTTTGCCATCTATAGAAATAACAGCATAATTTATTCCTTTATAATTACTCTGATAATTTTTTAGCATAATGTAAGGTATAAATGACACTATTAGTAACACTACAATTATTACTATATCCATTCTCTTCATTAATTTCATATTCATTCTTCTCCTATCCAACAATAGTTTAAACAAAGTAATTTTAATCTTTTATTGTTATTATATCAATATGTTCACCTAAATTCCTTAGTGATTAAAAAATTTCAGAAAAATAATCTTTAACCTATAATAACAATATACATACACCAATGTATTTTTATGTTATTTATGTTAACTTTAATCATAAATTGTAAATAATTTTTTAACAAATTTCCTGTAAATATATTTACTATTATTTTAGTTTAGTTTATAATTAAATCATAAAAATAGTATGTTTTTTAAACTAGAAATATTTTTAGGAGGTAACATTAATGAATAAAAAAGTTCTAGCTTTATTATCATCAGTAGTTTTAACTGCTGGAATGTTAGTTGGTTGTGGTTCAAAAGGAATGAAAGATGGAAGCTATAAATCTGAATTTGACACTTTTGATGATCACGGTTGGAAAGGACAAGTTGAAATTACAGTTGCTGATGGAAAAATCACTGATGCTAAATTCGACTATGTAAATGAATCAGGAGATCTAAAGAGTAAAGATGCCGAATATCAAGAAAAAATGACAAAAGTATCTGGAATTGGCCCTGTTGAGTTCTCAACTCAATATGCAGAAGCTCTTGTAGAGAAACAAGACCCTGCAACAGTTGATGCAATAACTGGAGCAACTACTTCTGGAGATGATTTTAAACTTTTAGCCGATGCAGCTATCCAACATGCAAATGATGGTAAAACTGAAACTGCAGTAGTTACAGCTAAAAAATAGTATTTTCATAAATAGTATAGTAATAAGACTTTAGGATATCCTGAAGTCTTATATTTATTTCTCCATATTTATATAGTTATTACTAGTTTAAAAAATTCTATGTATTTTATATTTAAAAGTTTCACCTAATAAAATATAGTGTTATTATTAATATAAAGATATAATTCACTTTAATAATGTTTTAACAATATATAAATTTTTTTATTTAAATATTAAAGCTTTATATTACTATGCATATAACTAAGGAGGTCCCTATGAAACTTTTTAAAAAACTTTCTTGCATTTTAGTTTTATTTATAACTATTATTGTTGCAGGATGTGCAAATCAAAGATTACCTATTAAGCCAATTAGTAAAACAGAGCTAGTCATTGGTACAGTGTGTACCATAACCATATATGATAAAAGTGATACAACTATAATAGATGAATCTTTTGCTCGTTTAAGAGAACTAGAAAATATATTAAGTATAAGTAAGTCTAATACCGAATTGGATGAAGTAAATAATATGGCAGGAATAGAACCTGTTGAGGTTAGTAATGATACTTTTAATGTGGTAAAAAAAGGACTGGAATATTCTAAACTGTCTGGTGGTTCACTAGATATCACTATTGGACCTTTGGTAAAGTTATGGGGAATTGGTACAGACAATGCTAAGCTTCCCTCAGAAAAAGAAATTAATGAAAAAAAAGCTTTAATCGATTATAATAAAATTCAAATAGATGAATCAAAAAAAAGTATATTTTTAGAAGATTCCAATATGATTATAGACTTAGGTGCAATTGCAAAGGGCTATGCTGCTGATGAAATAGTTAAAATTCTAAAAAATGCTGAAGTATCCAGTGCAATTATTGATTTAGGTGGCAATATTTATGTACTCGGTGACAAGATAGATGGTACCCCTTGGAAGGTAGGAGTTCAAAACCCTGAAAAATCCGGTAGTGATACTATTGGATTTGTAAGTGTTAGTAATAAATCTATTGTAACCTCTGGAGTGTATGAAAGATACTTTGAGCAAGATGGTAAAAACTATCACCATATTCTAAGTCCAGATACAGGTTATCCATATGACAACAACATCTTAGGTGTGTCTATATTATCTAATAACTCTATAGATGGTGATTCTCTATCAACTACTTTATTTGCCCTTGGGGTAGATGAAGGTTTAAAACTTATTAACTCATTAGATGATGTTGAGGCACTTTTTATAACTAAGAACCATGAACTATACCTAACTAATGGCTTTAAAAAAGCATTTACTCTTACAAATAATAATTATGAAATAAAAGAATAATAAATGGCTATGGTAGTCCCATAGCCATTTATTTTAAACTAATTTATAGCATTTACTATTATTATATACCATATTATGATCAAGTTGTTTGATATATTTTAATACTTCTACATCTACAAATTTCATAAGAACTTCTAATTCTTCATTCTTTTTAGTAATCTCTTCATGAGATTTTGTCATATCCATCTCTGCTTGCTCTACTATATTTTTATCTATTGTAATATCATTTAGAGTTCCTTCAAATATATCTTTTATTTTTTCCTTTAACTTGTCTGAAAGTCCTCTTAAGTTTTCCATTATATTATTGCTTAATATAGCAGCAATATTATCCTTATTTTCTATTACTTGATTTTTAATTTTTATTCTAGTACTTTCCGCCTTTTCTTCTGACTTCATAAACATTACCTTAATTCCACCAGCTACTGTACTTAAGAATTTCTCATTTGGTATTACAGTAACTTCATAATTAATACTATTTAAGAATTCATCATGTAATATTAAAAATTCCTTCAGTAGCTCTTCAAGTGGTTTTATATCTATAGGTTTAATTTTACTTGTAAAATCACCATAGGCAGATATTACAGTATCTCTATTATCCTTTATCTTTTCTATAGTCTCTTGATGGTATCCATAGAGCTTTGAATACTTAGTTATATAAACCTCAAATTGTTCTAACATTAAATCATATATATTTTTATTACACCAATTCACAATAGTTTCACTAAATATATTTTCAGCCTTATCCTTTAGTGTTGAAGTTTCCTCTAAGTCATCTATAGCATCTAGTTTTTTCTCTATAAGATCAGGGATAATTATTGATATCTTTTCTTCCGCATATTTTCCTAAAAACTCTATATCACCCTGAATTTTAGTAAGAAATTCATTATAGTTTGATTTAACTTCATCTGCTAGGTTTATATATTCTGATATACATTCCTTAAGGGTATATCTTCTTTCCTTATAAACTCCATTTTTAAATTTTATGTCTTCTCTAATTCCATCTAAAGTTTTATTTATATTGTTCTTAAAGTCATTAAATTTCATATTTATTATGTTTTCTGAAGTTTGTCCTATAAGTGTCTCTAATAACTCTCTCGAATTAGAAAAGTCTTTTTGGTCAAATAATATAATTTCTTTTTTATAATCTAGCATATTTTCCAACAAAGCTTTATTATAACTTAATGCTTCAGCCTTATAGTCACTATTTTTTGTATTAATAAGAATAGCCAATATAGAATTATTACAATCTTCCAATATATGTTTAATATAAGTTACATCAATATCCCTTAACTCTTTATGACCATCTATTACAATAATATTTTTATCTGCCATTCTACCATGAATAGACTTATCATAAGTTATAATACACTTATTAGGATCTCTTAATAAATTATTCTTTGTAATAACTTCACAACTATAATAATCTTTAATATATGATTTTAGCTCTAGTTGTTCATTGCTAATAAACACAATATCCTTATCTTGTAAAAAGATCTTTTCTCCAATAATATTGTTTAAAGTTTCTTCTATCTCTCTATCTTGAATTGCATTAATACCTATTATTGTTTTTTTACTACTACTTCTAATAAAGTCACTAGTATCAAATTTAGATTCAATACCATAACTTGTACATATATCTTTTGCATTATTATATAAGTATAGCCAAGGATACTCTCTTAAATTATAGTTTTCCTTTTTGGTTCCATCTATAGATATTTCTTTACATCCTTCTATATAATTAAGTAGCTCCTTATTTATATTAAATATATTGATTATGGAAGATAACTTAGTTGATGTTTCAATTGCTTTTTCATAATTATTGTTTTGAACCGCAGCATTCATTAAATAAAATGTAAAGTCAAATTCATACTCTCTTAAAAATACTTCTTTATACTTTCTTATTCTTATATCTTCATAAATTTCATTTAACACACATACAGCTTGAGAACAATTTATAAAATCTCCGTGTTTATAATCTATAATATTAAAACTTTGTCTTAGATAATTTAATACTTTAATAAGTTGTTCTTCCTCTTGTCTGATACCTTTGTATAAGCTTAAAATTAAAGTACTCCATTCTACAATTTTAAGATCCTCCATTAATATATTACAGAATTTTATAATCTTATCTACACATTCTATATCTAGGGATTGTGCTTTTGTGCATATAATATTCATTGCATTTATCCAATGAGGGATACTATCCTTACAATATTCCTCTATTGAGATATCTATGGCATTAGAGTAAGATTTTTCTGTTGTAAAATACTCTACAACATCTATATTTATTCCTTTAAATGAAGATAATATTTTTATTACATTTCTAGCTGCCTCATTAGCTTTATCTATAAGGTTTAATTCTTTACTTGCTCTATATACGCAATAGTTTTTTTGTATGTATAATATTTCTTCTTCTCCAATTATACTTTCATATAGGTATAAAGCTTCTTCAACTTCAACCATATCACCAAGATTTTTTCTTGCCCACATTAATAGTTCAAAAAATACTACTCCACTTTTACATTGAATTTCTTCGGTTTGGAATTTATTTCCACTTTTTAAGAATTCCTCCATAACCTCTATTACTTTAGAAAAGTAATCTTTTGATAATTCAAATTCGTTTTTTTCAAAATATATTTCTCCTAGTGAGTAATATGATACTATAAGATTTCTAAAATCCTCATACTCCATATTCCCAATGACTTTATAATCTAACTTTTCTATGATTTTTTTTAAAAACTCAGTAAGATTTACTTCATTTACATCTATTCTAAATATATTTTTAACACACCAGTTATAATAATGCTTTATCATTAAGCAGGGTTCACAGGTAATCTTACTGTCTGTAATATCTAGATAAAAATTCAATTTACCTAAGTTGTTTTCACACTGCTGAAGGAATTTCATCTGTTTTTTTAAAGACAATTCATTCACTCTCCTTGTTTTATTTAGTCATACATGACATTTGTCTATATTTTATATGATGTTATTTTTTGCTAGCTGCTGTAGGATTAGGAGCACTTACAACTAAAATTTTGCATATTTTATTAGTATAGTTTGCATAGTTATGATTAATAGAAGATTTAAAATGTGCTGAATCACCGGGGTAAAGATACTGCTTTTCATCATTTATGAATAAAGTTATAATTCCTTCTAATACATATATAAATTCTTCACCTTCATGCTGATAAGTATTTAAATTTTCCTCTGTATTGGTAGGCAATATTTCAATTAATCTAGGCAATATAGTTTTATCTTCAGGATTATTTGATAATACATAATTAATATGAAGGGCATTATCTATTTTATATATATCTCTTTCGTAACTCTTTTGTATAAATCTTTCTCTCCTCTTACTAGTTGATAGTAAAAAGTAAGATAATTCAACATCTAAAGCTTCTGCTATATTAAGTAAAGAATCTGTAGCTATACTGGTAAGACCTCTTTCTAATTGAGATAAAAACCCAGTAGATAAAGATGTTTTTTCGCTTAGTTCCTTTAATGTCATCTTTTTATTAGTTCTAAGTTCTTTAATTTTGCTTCCTATGATTTTATTCAACCGTTCCACCTCTTTGTTTAATTTAACTTTTTATCTAGAGCCTAGCTGCTTTAACACTGTGGTTAGCCACCATGTAAGGAATATTAATGTCATCAACTAGAGTTACTTACTATTGGAGTATATGTTCAACTAAACTTCAATGGAGATAAAACTCCCTCTTAGCTAAGTTTCACTTGATATTAATATTATTACTCAATACCTAAGCATTGTCTAGCTAAGTTTATAATTTATAAATAAATTTGATAAATATAAATAAATGTTTATAAAATTTTTACCAAAATAAAAGACATATTAAAACTTCTAAAATAATAAATTTTAGATTCAAATATTTTTATAAAATAAAGTCCAGATATTATTTATCTGAACTTTATAATCTTTAGAACATATTCTTTATTGCAAATTTATCTTAATTATTTTTCTTTAAATTCTTTTCATATCTAGCAAAAAGTACTAAGGCAACTATTGAAAAGAATATTGGTCCTGCAATACTCCATATAGTTTTAGCCATATCTCCATTCATAGCTGGTTCGATTATTGAGAAAAAGTTTGCAAATCCAACTGTAGCCGTTACTACAATAGTTACAAGTATTACAAATCCTTTACCTTTGAAAACTTGGAAAGGTTTTTGTATTTCATCTCTTCTTTTAAATGATATAAATGCTCCAGACAAGAACATATATGGAATTGTCATAGCTACATTAGTCATGGCTACAAGAATACTAAAGAATTCTTCCATAGCTTCTCCACCAAATCCTACTAATAAAATCATAATTATTACTACTATAGCTTGAATAATCATTGCATTTACAGGCATACCTTTTTTCATTTTTGCAACTGAATCTGGGAATAATCCCTTAGGAGTTCCTGCTATTAATTGCTTAAGTGGGGCATATGTTAAAGTAAAGAATGCACCTGTAAGAGCAAGTAGCATTGATAATCCAACAAACCTAGCTATCCAGTTACCAATTTGTACTGAAATAGCTTCAGTTGCTCCAAAGGTTACTCCAAATTGATAACCTAAGTTATTCATTATAAGATAACCTACATTTCCCATGTGAACTATATCTCCATACTTACCATTTGTTCCAAGTATAGCATCCCAATTTGTAAATATTCCAACACAGAATAATCCTACTGCATATCCAACAGCTATGATTATAGCAGATATAGCAAGCCCTTTAGGAAAGTTTTTTTCTGGTTCATCCGTTTGATCAACCAATCCTCCAACTACCTCTATACCACCAAAGGCAAATAAAGCAAATACCATAAATGATAATATTGATATTGAACTTTGATAAGCCGGATTAGGCGATGATATGAAAGTTGTAGCATTAACTATGGGTTGCGCTAATTCTCCACCATTTCCTATTAATATAACTATGGAACCTAATATTAACAATATATTAAGTGCTGCTACAGCTGTACCTCCTATTGAAGTAATTTTTTTAATTTTTTCTATCCCCTTAGTTGACACGAAGGTAACAAATATAATCCAAAGAACAGCAAGTATGGCAAGAGTTTGACGCCCTCCAAAACCAAATATACTCCATGTACTAGTTGTATCTGTACCATAAATTGCATTAGATAAAGTTACCCATATTCCAGAAGATACATTAACCATCCATATTACCGTTGACGTATACCACATAAATGTCCCTATAAATGCATACTTAGCATTTACAGACTTCTCCATCCATGAATATATTCCTCCTGTTTCATTTTTAAATGCGGCTCCATATTCAGCCATCATAAATGCAAATGGAATAAAGAATAATATTGCAGCTATAATGAAGAAGGGTATTGAACCATACCCCATTAAATAGTATGACCTGGGCATATTATTAAAGCCATATACAGATGTAAAAATCATTAATATCAGTGCTGTGATAGATAACTTTTCTGTACTACCTTTCTTTGATGACATTATTTTTCCTCCTTTGTAGCTAAATTAAGTTTAAAAACTTAATTTTATCTAATTACTTATTAAATAAGTAATCTTATTTTATTTTTCACCATAATAAAATAAATATGTAAGAAAAATAAGAAACCACAAATATCCATTGTGGTTTCTTACTTTTTTAGATCTCTTTGGTTGCATTTTTTAACCATAAAACCTCATCCTCTAATAAATAGGGACTTAACTTTTCTAATACTTTTTTATGATAATCATTTAACCAAGATTTTTCATCTTCATTAAGCAAAGATATGTTTATTGCATCTAATTCATATGGACATAAAGTTAAATCTTTAAAGCACATAAATTTTCCAAAATCATTTTTTTCTTTTTCTTGAACAGCTATTAAGTTTTCAATTCTTACACCATGTTTATCAGCTTTATAAACTCCAGGTTCATTAGATACTATCATGCCTTCTTCTAAAGCAATTGGATTTAATTCTCTTCTTATACCCTGTGGACCCTCATGTACATTAAGTAAATAACCAACTCCATGTCCTGTTCCATGTTTAAAGTCTAATCCTTTGCTCCAAAGAGCTCTTCTTGCTAAAACATCAAGACTACATCCCGGAGTTCCTTCCAAGAATATTGCTGTAGACAGATTTAGATGTCCTTTTAAAACTAAAGTATAATCTTCCTTTTCTTCTTCTGTAAGTTCACCTAGGGCTATAGTTCTTGTAATATCCGTAGTTCCATCTAAATATTGAGCTCCAGAATCTACTAGGAACAATCCTTTTGGTTGTAGTTTTAAACTAGACTCTTCAGATGCTTTGTAGTGAATTATAGCTCCGTGAGGACCATATCCCGCAATGGTATCAAAGCTTATATCTATAAAATCCTCACCTTCTGCTCTAAGTTCTTTTAGTTTTTCAGCTGCTGATATTTCTGTTATCTCTTCATTATTTACATTTTCTTTTACCCACTTTATGAACTTTACCATAGCTACTCCATCTTTTATATGGGCATTTTCTATATTTTTAAGTTCTACAGAATTTTTTCTAGCTTTTAAATCCGTAGTTATATTCCTTTTTTCTATTGTGTTAACTTCTTTATTTATAGATTCCTTAAGCCATACATTAGTTTTGCTTGGATCAAAGGTTATATTTCCTTTAATTAACTTAAGATCTGATACTATGTCATTATAATCTTTTATAGATATTGATTTGCTACTTAATAGATTTATAATTTTTTCATTTAATTTTTCCTTATCTACATATAGAATGTACTTGTCATCACTAATTAAGAAATAACTTAAAAATACAGGATTACATTCCACATCTCCGCCTCTTAAATTTAGAAGCCATGCTATATCATCTAAAGATGCTAATAATAAGTTATTTACATTAATATTTTTCATTTCTTCTTTTACTAAAGTTAATTTTTCTTCTACAGTTTTTCCTGCATAAGAGTCTTCATGAATAAATATTTTTTTATTAGGCATAGTTGGCCTATCTTTCCATATAATATCAAAAATATCTTCTTCAGGTTTTGTTTTAATCCCCTTTTCTTTAAAAGATTCTTCTAAATCATGAAGCTGAGAAACCGTAAATACCTTTCCATTAAAGCTGACAGTACCTCCTGTTTTCACATTATCACAGATCCATTGTGTATAGGTTTTAACACCTGGTTCCCCCATACGTTCTAGTATGTATTCTGTACCTTGAATTTGTTGTTCCCCTTGAAGAAAATACCTTCCATCCACCCATAAATGAGCTTCTTTCTCCGTTATAACAACAGTTCCAGCAGATCCAGTAAATCCTGAAATCCATTGTCTCACTCTAAAATAGTCACTTACATACTCACTTCCATGATTATCTGAACTTGGAATAATAAAAGCGTCTATACTTCTTTCTTTCATTAAACTTCTTAAACTTTCAATTCTTGATTTAATATCCACTTTAACATCTCCTTATAAAATAAATTTTATTAATGTTTAAATATCAATCTTATTTTTCAGTATAATAAACAACTCCTACAGTTTTAGGTCCTACATGACAGCCTATCACAGGCCCAATGCATTGTATATCTACATCTATACCTAATATTTCTTTGATTTTATTAGCTAGAGCCCTTCCTTCTTCTTCACAGTTTATATGATGAACTATTACCTGTCCAAGTCCTCTATTTTTTATATCCTTTTGTAATTTTTCTATAATTTTAAGTATTGCCTTCTGTTTTGTTCTAACTTTATCAAAAACTGAAGTCTTTCCAGCTTCTACAGTAAGTATAGGTCTAATTTGAAGAAGTGCTCCAAATAAAGCGGCTGCTCCTCCTATACGACCACCCTTTTTCAAATATTCTAAAGTATCTGGTACAAATAAAAACCTACTCTTACTCTTTATAGCCTCTACTCCAGCTATAACTTCCTCCATAGATTTACCTTCCTCAGACAGTTTTGCTGCTTCTAAAACTGCATACCCCATTTGCATACAGTTAGATGCTGAATCTATAACTTCCATCCTAGCCTTAGGATATTTGTCCATTATCATTGTTTTTATTAGTTGATTACAAGTAGCATATGTACCACTCATTTCTGAGGATATAAAAACTCCTAATGCTTCATGTCCTTCACCTATAACCTGGTCAAAGCTATTAAACAAATCATCTACACTTGGTTGAGATGAAGTAGGTATACTATCTAACTTCTCCAAGGTTTTATAAAACTTATCATTTTCAATTTCTACTTCTTTATTAGCTATATTATTTATAACAACACCTAAAGAAACTACAGTAATATCATATTTTTCTATGAGCTCCTTTGGTATATAACTAGTACTATCTGTTATTATTTTTATACTCATAAATCTTGCCTCCAAATAACAATAATTATATGCTTATTATTAATTATAATCATAATTAATATTTATTTTTATATTATATTTAATTGTAATATAATATTCTAATTTTCAAAAATATAAAACTCTCTACAAAGCTAACATTTAAGTAATATAATATTTAAATTAAGTTTGCATCCTAAATTTTGAATTCAAGATGCAAACTACAATATTAATTATATACAATTTTCTAAACAATATTATAATTATATCAATACCAGATTTAAAAATATATAGATAACCATTATTTTCTTAAAAAATCATACTACTGATTAGTATAAATAAAGCTAGCTCAACAATTTCATTATTGGCACCCAGGGTATCTCCAGAATGCCCTCCTATTTTGCTATTACAAAACAAATTAAATATTAAAGTAACTATAAGTCCACCAAGTAAAAGTATAATTATATATTTAATACTAAAGAATAAACTTCCAATAAGTAAAGTAAGCATTAATGCTCCTGTAAAATATACACCATTTGTATTTCCAATGTAAAAATTACCAGTACCTTCTTTCTTAGCTGACTTTCCTATTAAAGCAATAAATACAGTAAATAATCTACTTATCATAGGTACTACTATTATCATATAACCTATAGATTTTGTTCCTATATAATATATTCCTAAAGCCTTAACTGCTATATCTATAATCATAGCTAATACTCCAAAAGAACCTACTCTACTATCCTTCATTATCTCAATTATTCGCTCTCTACTTCTAAAAGAAAAGAATCCATCACAGGTATCTCCTAGTCCGTCCATGTGAAGTCCACCTGTAATAAATATTCCAACTATAACTGTAATTATAGCAACCATAGGTAATGGCAGCCATATAGATGTAATATAAAAAATTAAATATTCAATAGCCCCAAGAATGGCTCCTACTACGGGAAAATATAAAGTAGCTTTTTTAAAGTTTTCTTTCTCACAAGCCAAAGATATATTTACTGGTATTCTAGTTATAAATTGAAATAGCAAAAGAAAATTATTAAAGAAAATCTTTTCTTTTCCTATGGCTCCTAATACCATAATAGCTATTATAGCTAAAATTATCAAATTTTTAATCATAACACTGCTCCTCGTCTATCCCTTTATTTTTAGTCCTTGTCCACAACAAACTAAATATACCTCATCACAAATGTTTGCTACATGTTGATTTATAAACCCTTGAATATCTCTAAAAATTCTAGATAATTTATTTTCAGGCACTAATCCCCATCCAACTTCGTTGGTAATTAATACAACTTCCTTATCTAACTCTTTACACTTTTCTAAGAATAATGTAAATTCATTTTTTATGTTATCACATATTTTATCTATTTCTTCATCGCTTATGTCATCGTAATTTGTAGTGATTTCAAACATTAAATTTGTAGTCATTATAGTAACGCAATCTAAAAAAACATATCTTTCAGTAAATCTCTCTATTTTTTTATGTAAGTCTTTATAACTTTCTAAGGTTTTCCACTTTTTATTTCTGCTTTCCTTATGCTTTTCTATTCTGTGCTTCATTTCATCGTCTGTTACTATAGCTGTTGCTATATATAATACATCATCAGTATGTTTAAGTAGATTTTCTCCATATTTGCTTTTCCCACTTCTACATCCACCAGTAACTAAAGTTAATTTACTCATTTTCTTTCTCCTCTTCCTTTATCCTCATAAACAAATTAATTAATATTAAAATTCTACTGGAATTATACTATCAATATAAAAGTACCCGTATTCTAATTTAATTATGGACAAATCTGCATTTTTAGAATTAAACCTCCAATAATTATCTAAACTACCTTCCAATATATAAGTATATATTGTTCTTATAATTCCTCCATGGGTACAAATAAGTATATTTTCAACTGATTCTTTTTTTAGTTCTTCCATAAAGCTTTTCACTCTATTATAAACCTCTATAAAGCTCTCTCCATTCTCTATGGAATACTCCTTCCAATCATTTGTCCAAGTATCATATTCTAACTTAAATGAATCTTGTAACTGCTTATAGTTTTTTCCTTCAAAGATTCCAAAGTTTCTTTCATTCAATCTAGAATCTACTTTAACTCCTTCTCCTTCATATATTTTTTTAAGGGTTTGCTTTGCTCTTTTTTTTTCACTACAAAACACTTTATCAAAGTTTATATGCTTCAATTTTTCTCCTACCAATTCTGCTTGCTTAATTCCCTTTTCTGTTAGCTCACAGTCTATATCTCCGTAGTAAGTCTTTTTTATATTTTCTTCTGTTTCACCGTGTCTAACTATATATATTTTCAATTACTACACTCCTTTATAAAAAGCTGTATATCAATAACCTATCTACACCGGTTCATATTCTATTGTTTTCTTATATCTATATAATCCTTTTTATCTATGCCAGCTTCATTAAAGGAATCCATATTATTCATAGTAAAAACAGCACTCTCTATTATTCCAAAGGCTATTGGACATCCACTACCTTCACCTAATCTCATTCCTAAACTAAACATAGGTTCAAGTCCTAAAGTTTTCATTGCATATTGTGCTCCTGGTTCTGCTGATAGGTGAGATGCAAACATATACCCTGAAGCCTTTGAACTTAATTCCTTTGCACAAATAGCTGCAGCTGATGATATAAGCCCATCAATTACCACTGGCAATTTATATATAGCACCTCCTAAAAATACTCCACAAAGGCCAGCTATATCAAATCCACCTACCTTACTAAGCACATCTATTACATCATTTTTGTTAGGCTTATTTATTTCAATAGATTTTTTTACCATAGCCTTTTTATGGGACAATCCATCATCTGTTAGACCTGAGCCTTTACCAACTATTAAATCACTATCAATTCCAGAGAATACACTTATTATAGCTGCAGAAGTAGCTGTATTACCTACTCCCATCTCACCAGTTCCAATTAAATCATATCCTTGATTTTTTAACTCCTTAACAATATCAATTCCTATCTTTATAGCTTTCATAGCTTCTTCCCTAGTCATTGCAGGACCTTTAGTCATATTACTTGTACCATATCTAATCTTTCTGTTAATTATTCTAGGATCAGTAAATTCCTTATCCACTCCTATATCAACCACAGTAGTATCATTATTGTAGTATCTACTTAATATACACACTCCAGTAGTACCCTTTACAAAATTTTCTGTAACTGTAGCTGTTACCTCTCTTGGGCATGAAGAAACCCCTGATTCTTGAATTCCATTATCAGCACACATTATAACTATATTTTTCTTTTTTATTTCTTTTATATGCTCACCCTTAATACCACTAAGTTTTACAACAATCTCTTCTAAGACTCCTAAACTTCCTATAGGCTTGCTTAAATGATCTATGTAATTCTTAGAATTATTCATTACTTCTCTATTTACCTCTTCAATATCACTTAATAACTTTTTTAATTCATCCACTCTTATCACTCCATCTAAATTTATTCTTTAAATAGTTTTATTATAACTAAAAACACCCTTATCCTCTAAGATAAGGGTGTTAATACACATAACTAAATTTATTAAACTAAAAAATAGTTTGATATACTCTTCCCTCCGAAGGTCTCAACTAACAAAGTTTTAGGCAGGTCTCCTGGCTCACGGCTTATCCTCATCATTCCCTTCCCAGTGAATTACCAGTGGTATCATGACTTGTATCCGTACACAGTAGCGGGGGCTGCAGTGGCTTTTAACCACTTTCCCTATTAAACTTAATGTACCTTAAACTATTATTCATTTAACTTAAATTATATACTACTAGCATAACTTATTCAACAATCTTTATGGACTCCATATTGAATAATACATATATAACTTTAGGTTATTAACTATAAATATAAATTAAATTTACATAACATTCGTAAATATCCCTATTCCCTTGAAAAATTTATGAAATAGTGGATAATTATAATTGATAAGTAATATCATTTGAATTGCATTTATAACTTTACTATAATACATAAACTGTATTTTAAAATAGTTTATAAAAATTAACTTGAGATTGGAGACGTACTATGAGTAATAGAATTAAAGGAATAATATTAATTATTTTGTCTGCCTTTGGCTTTGCAATGATGTCTGCCTTTGTAAAGCTATCTGGAGATTTACCCTCTATGCAAAAGGCTTTTTTTAGAAACATAGTTTCTTTTGTCATAGCCCTTGGTATGATTATATATCACAAAGAAAGTTTCTTTGGCAAAAAAGAAAGCCAAAGGCTTCTTATTATGAGATCCGCTTTAGGCACATTAGGAGTAATATTAAACTTTTATGCTATAGACCACCTTATTCTTTCAGATGCTAATATGCTTAATAAGCTAAGCCCTTTCTTTGTAATACTTTTCTCTGCTATATTTTTAAAGGAAAGATTACAACTAAGGCATATTATTATCATCGCTGTTGGCTTCCTTGGATCACTACTTATTATAAAGCCCGCTTTTAGTGTAGATGTAATTCCTTATCTCATAGGACTTTCCTCTGCTATATTTGCTGGCTCTGCCTATACCTGCCTTCGAGCCATTGGAAACCGTGAAAAGCATTATACTGTGGTGTTTTATTTTTCTTGCTTTTCTGTAGTAACAATTTTCCCATTTATGATATTTTCTTATACACCTATGACTTTGATTCAATTTACCTACTTAATATTAGCTGGTATCTTTGCAACTATAGGACAATTGGGAATTACTCTAGCCTATAAGTATGCACCTGCAAAAGAAATATCAATTTTTGATTACTCTAATATAATCTTTTCAGCTATTATAAGCATGGTAATATTTAACCAATCCCCTGATATCATAAGTATTTTAGGATACATAGTTATATTTTCTGCTTCACTTTACATGTTTGTGTACAATAAAAAACTAGATAACCTTAAATAATATTTTTAAAAGGGTTGTCTCAAAGTTAATTCTTTTGAGACAATCCTTTTTATTATGTATCTAAGGTCTTTCTTTCTCTATTTCATATAGTAATTTATTTTAAATTTATGTTTAGCTTAATTATTTCCTCCAAATCTTTAATAAATCTTAAGATTTATTAAAGGTATTTCTTAAGATTTACCATGTAAAATAAAACCATAGTAAAAATTATGTAGAATTAATGGGGGGTTTTAAAATATGAAAATATTAATTCTTACAGGGAAATTTGGTATGGGACATTATTCAGTATCTAAATCCTTATGTGAACAAATTCAGTCTAATCATCCTAATGCATCAGTAGTTATAGAGGATGTTTTCGATTATGCATTACCAACTTATTCTAATGCAATTTATAGGGCTTTTAATGTTATGGTGAATAAAGGTAGTGTATTTTATAATCAAGTATATAAAATTACGGAAAATAAAAAGTATAATATGAATCCTATATTTTCAAAATACTTTCTTCCTAAGCTTGATGACCTAATTAAAGATGTAGAACCTAATATTATTATTTCTACTCTACCCTTTTGCTCTCAATTAATATCAAGATATAAGATGAAATATAATCCATCTCTTCCGCTTATAACTTGCATAACGGATATTAGTAGCCATTCAGAGTGGCTTAATGATAATACTAATTGTTATTTAGTTGGAAGTAACTCTTTAAAAAAGGACTTAATTTTAAAAGGCGTTCCTGAAAACAAAATATTTATTAATGGAATACCTGTAAAAGAAGAATTTAAAAATTCTATAACTAATAGTTCTTCTAATGATAAACAGCTCCTTATCATGGGCGGTGGATTAGGGCTATTACCCAAGTCTATGGAATTTTATAACCAGCTTAATTCTTTAGAAAATGTAAAGACTACAGTTATTACAGGAAATAATACTGAAATCTATAATATGCTTTATGGAAAATACGAAAATATTAATGTACTTGGATATACTGATGAGGTTTATAAATATATGCAAAAAGCAGATTTGATACTTTCTAAACCTGGTGGAATAACTTTATTTGAAAGTATTTTCTCAGAAACACCTTTAATTGCCTTCAAGCCTTTTCTTCAACAAGAAATTAATAATACTAACTTTATATTAAACAATGGTATTGGAAAGGTTCTTGAGACAAGTCCTGATAAATGTTTTGATAAAATAAAAAAAATTATTTTTGATGATGCAATACTAGATAATCTTTCTAATAATATAAAAAATTTCAAAAAACAATTTGATTGTACATCAATTGAAAAAGTATTACTTACTTTAGAACCTAATATGGATGGAGCGTGTGCTTAATGTACTTTACTACTTTAATAGCTATTATTATAATTATTTTTCTAATTCATTCAATTATACCAACTTTATACAACAAATATATAAATTCAAATATTATTAAACTCACTAATAAAGATAATGAAATAATGCTAACTTTTGATGATGGCCCTGATGAAAGATATACTAATAATCTTTTAGATGTGCTTAAAGAAAATCAAATTAAAGCTACTTTCTTTGTTGTTGCAGAGAATGCTAAGAATAATCCTGAAATAATCTATCGTATGCATAAAGAAGGGCACACTATAGCACTACATTCTTTATCCCATAAAAATGCTCTCTTTTATAGCTATAAATATACGAAAAAAGATTTTAAAAATAGTATGGAAATCATGAAAAACTTCAATTATCAAATCAACTATTATAGACCTCCTTGGGGACATAGTAATATCTTTACAAACTTTTTTGTTAAAAAATATAATTTAAAAATGATTTTATGGGATGTTATGGCAGAAGATTGGAATAAATACGCTACAGTAGATTCTATATCTTCAAAGTTAATACTACGCACTGATAGAAATTCTATTATATGTCTACATGATGCAGGCGAGAATTCAGGGGGTGCCTTCAATGCTCCTCTAAAAACCATTGAAGCATTATCTACAGTTTTACCTAAGTTAAAATTAGTAGGTTATAAATTTATAACTCCAGAAAGGTTAGGACAATAATTGTGCAAAATTCTATAAAAAAAGAGAAGTTTAACAACTACTATGGAAGTTTAATTTTTATGTTCTTACTCATTGCTATTACTTTTTACTTACTTTTTAAAGATACTTCGATAACTTCACTAATTACTGTAATAAACACAGTTAATCCATTTTACTTATTCATAGCATTTTCTATGATGTGTCTATTTATAATTTTTGAAGCTTATGTTATTTATATTATACTTAAAAATTTAAATAAAAAAGTACCTTTTAAAAAATGTATTGGTTATTCCTTTATTGGATTTTACTTTAGTTCTATTACTCCTTCATCATCAGGTGGTCAGCCAGCACAAGTATACTATATGAAAAAGGATAATATAAATATATCCTATTCTTCTTTAACTTTATTAATAATTTCCATAGTCTATCAATCAGTAATGCTTTTATATGGACTACTTATGTATTTTTTTAAATATACTTTTATAATAAATAATGTACGTGGCATTAAATGGCTTTTAATTTATGGAGTTATAATAAATGTATTTATAATAGGTTTTATATTTGCAGCTATATTTTCTAAAAATTTAGTTGGTAAATTTATTAAATTTATTGTTGAACTCTTATCAAAATTTAAGATTATAAAAAATACAGAATATACTCTATCTAAAATTGATGTTCACCTTGATGAATATACTAATGGTGCTAATTATATTAAAAATAATCCTTTACTAATTGTTAAGGTTTTAATAGTTACAGTTTTACAAATAACGGCTATGTATTTAGTTCCATATTTCATATATAAATCTTTTGGATTAAGTACTTATAGCATTATAGATGTACTTTCTATACAATCCTTATTGACTATAGCAGTATCTTCTTTGCCTTTGCCTGGTGCAGTAGGTGCTACTGAAAGTAGCTTTATGATATTATTTAAAATATTCTTTTCAAAAGAATTATTACTTTCTGCAATGCTATTAAGCCGTGTAATTAGTTTTTATGTATTTCTATTACTGAGTAGCATAATAACAATAATTATTCATATTAAAGTTAATGGTAGACATAAACTTTAACATAGTCATCTATATTAGTAATAAACTCTGTTAGAAATTACAGTAATAGAATATTAAATATTTTATTACTGTATATTCAAACTAAAAATACAGACTATATCTAAATAAAATTTGGATATAGTCTGTATTTGTATGTTAATTAATTTATTAGTTTTGAGTTGCCCAATCTGCTGGATATGTTACATATATGAATCTAGCATAGTTTGGAACTGAGAATTTAATTGTACTTCCTTTTGGTATTAAAATTAATTCTCCAGCATCTGCTGATACGAGTCTTCCATCTATTACTATGTCTAGATGTCCTTCTATAACATAATCTATCTCATCATAGTTTAAAGTCCAATCGAAGGTTGTTTCTTTCATCTCCATTATTCCACAACCTAATCTCTTACTTTCTTCAAGAGTGAATAAATCTTTTGTATATACTATATCACTGCTATTTCCAGTATCAAGTCTATTTGACTCATCTACTCTAACTGTTGGTAGTTTAACAGAGATAATTCCGCTTGCATCTTTATTTCTTACAAAATCTACAGAATCATTAGAAGCTCCTGTAAGCTTTTCTTCTATTATTTGTCTAACTAATTTTTCTAATAAGCTTTTATCGATATTTTCCATAATTACTTAGCCTCCTCCTTTTTAACTGCATTGTTTGCAATAAATATAGCTACAAATATTGCTGTAATTCCTGCAACTAATTTACCAACTATCATTGGTAATATCATTTCTGAATTAAATCCTGCTGTAAATCCTAAGTGATCTCCAAATACAAAGGCTGCAGATACTGCAAAAGCAACGTTAATTATTTTACCTCTGTTATCCATATCCTTCATCATGCCGAACATTGGAATACTATTAGCAAGAGTTGCAACCATACCAGCTGCTGCTATATCATTCATTTTTAAAACTTTACCTAATCCCATTAATGGTTTTTGGAATACTTTCGTAATTACATATACTAGTGGGAATGCTCCAGCAAGAACTATTGCTATTGCTCCAACAGTTTCAATACCATCAGAAATTGGTGCCATTCCTGGAATTATAACTAGACCTGTTAATTCTTCAATTACTGCTGCTGCTAATCCTAAAGTTATAAGTATAACTACAAATTTTCCAAAAACAGTAAAACCTTTAATTATCGCATTTTCAAATTTCCAAAGTCCTAATGCTATAAGTGCTGCAATTATAACTATTGGAATTAAGTTTTTTAGTACCATAATTATTGGGAACCCAGCTACAAGACCACCAACAAAAGCTCCTAGTGGAATTGTAATAACTCCTGCTAATACTCCCATAGCTAAGAATTTATGATCTTCTTTTTCTATTATTCCAAGGGCAACTGGAATTGTGAATACTATAGTAACACCCATCATTGAACCAACTATTAATCCGCCAAACATTCCTGCTTGAGAATCTACTGCAAGAGCTTGAGAAAGTGAAGCTCCTCCCATATCGTTTGCAAGTAATGTACCTCCAAACATGCCTGGGTCTGCTCCTAAGAAATTAAATACTGGTACTATTACTGGTTCTAATATATTTGCAAGTACTGGTGCAAGACAGATAACTCCTATCATTGCAATTGCAAGAGAACCCATAGCCATGAAACCTTCTTCGAACTTTTCTCCAAGTCCAAACTTATTTCCTAAACATTTATCTATGGCTCCAAGGGCCATAAATACAACCATGATATATACGATTATCTCGTTAATTCCCATTGTTTCATCTCCTTAATAAGTTAATTCTTTATTTAATCAATTTCTTTATACTGTTAACTGTGTAAACTAAAGTTTAAGCTTTTATGTTAAATACTTAATGATAAGTTCATCTGGCGAAGGTATTACTGATGCATGAACAATTCGTTTTTCTTCTATAGCTTCTTTAGCTATATTTATTCCATGCTCTACATCACTAAGCCCACCAGAAATAATATAAACAAGTTTACCACTTATTCCAGATGCTACTTGTAGTTTTACTAAATTTAAATTGGCTCCCTTAAGAGCAATATCTAACGCTTTAAGACCACTGCTTACGCTATTGGTCTCCATTACTCCTATGGCTCCATTAGCCTTAGCTACAACTCTACTTTTCAAAGCTTGTATAATATTATTATGGATACTATTTATAATACAGCTATCTATGATATGCCCCTGACCAGAGATAATCCCGTGGTCAAGGGTTGTTCTTATAGCACCTTCATCTCCTGTTAATATAACCAAAAACCTTCCAGGACATATAGTTTTAAGATATAGTACATCAACATCAGCTTTTTTCACCATTTCATCTGCAACTTCAATGCCTTTTGCTATACTTTTAAAATCAATTGTTCCAATACTTTTACTCATTCTCCACCTCTATTGAATCAATTATTCCTATTATAGTTGCATCCACAGGTACATCTCTTTCTCCTAGTGAAACTCTAGCTGAACCACCTCTAGTTATAAGTACATTGTCACCAGTACCTGCACCTACACTATCCGTTGCTACAAAAAAGCCTGTTTCTTCTACATCTATATCTTTAAGTAGCCTCACTATTAAAAACTTTTGACCATTTAGCTTTTCATCTTTTCTAGTTGCCCATAATCTACCAACAACTCTACCAATAACCATATTATCCTCCGCTAAACTCTTTTGACTTTCAGATTATGAATTCTTATAAAGTCGTTAGCCAATGGAGTGATTATGCTTTTTTTATCTATTACCACAGATTTCATTCCATTCATAAATGGCTTCCTAAGATCCATCTCACTAATAAGTTTCTTATTTCTAATTTCGAAGCTCATCTCTTCTGATATAAAATTTGAAGTTTCTAATATACTAATATCTTCAATTTTTTTATACTCTTCTTTTCTTGTGGTTTTATCTTCAACTTTTTCAATAAACTCAACTATATCAATTCCATACACTTTAAGCTCTCTTTCAAAGCTTAAATACTTATTATATAATGCTCTTGGAGCAGTATTTTTATACTTTCTATACTCTAGACCATTTTCAAGGACATATACCTTCTTACCTGCTAATAGCATATTAATGATAAAGTTTTCTTCTTCATTAATACCAGTTAGCGTAGCTATATTTGCCATGGACTTTATAGATAGTGTAGAAACTATAGCTATGTCAGCTTCTAGTTGTTCTTCATTATATGAAGTCACAGTATATTCTTCATCTAAATTAGATTTAGTAATAGGATCCAACTCTACATCTCCAACTATTACAGCTATCTTATGTTTTACAGTATTTTTATTTGTTTCTTCTAACTTTTTATAAACTTCTTTTACTATTAAGTCCACAAGTTTATCATAGTTCATTTATATACCTCCTTTTTGAGGCCTACTTAACTATTCTACAAAGAGTTCCCTTCGTAAATCCACAAGCATTAGCCTCATCATAGTCTATATGCATATACGTTCTAAAGTCTGGGCTTACTCTTATGACAACATCATCAAATATTAGGGGTCTATTACCATAAACCTTTGCTTGAATGATTTCTTTATCTTTAACACCAAACTTCTCTGCATCTTCTGGAGTTATGTGTATATGCCTTTTAGCAACAATTACTCCTTTATCTATTGTAAGAGTAGCTCGTTCTGTAGAAATTGTAATTCCAGGAGTACCTTCTATTTTACCACTCTCTTTAACAGGAGCCTTAATTCCAAGAACTGTTGCATCAGTTAATGAAATTTCTACTTGTGTAGATTTCCTTGCAGGTCCAAGAACAACAACATTCTTTAGTGAACCCTTAGGTCCTGTTATAGTAACTCTTTCTTTACATGCATATTGACCTGGTTGTGATAAGTCTTTAACCTTATTTAACTGATAATCACGTCCAAATAATATGTTTATATGTTCTTCACATAGGTGAACGTGTTTTCCTGAGGCTTCAACTTCTATAAAAGCTTCTTTTTTTACTCTCTTTATTACTTCATCTATGATATCTTCTACTAAAAGATTATTCATATTTCATCCTCCTGCTTTAACTGTATTCTCCAGTTCTATATTTAAATATCATTATCCAAAACAAGGATGATAATCTATTTAATGCCTTTATTATATCCGGCCTTTGAACATCACCATACTCCCCTTTAAATGCGGTATAAGCTAAAAGTTCAGTTTCTCTTATAGTTGTTCTACAAGAATTTAATGCCACAACAGCCTCACCCATAGAAAACGCTACTGGCTCATGACCAATCCCATAATATTTCTTTGGATAATGAGATTTTTCTCTCAATTCTTCTGGAGTCATACCAAGAAGTTTAAATTCTCCTACTGGTTCATTAACTACTTCACATCTAAGGAGACCTCTTACAAACTTTAAAATCTCTTCAAGGTCTTCTGTTAACTTTGAAGCTCCTAATTTATGAGTAATAACTTGAGTTTCTAATATCTTAGACTCAAGAGAATCTAACTTACCTCTCAGTGCTATTACCTTATGATCTTTAAACACTAATAAGTTTCCATGTAAATGTGTCATATGCTCAGGTTTTTCCATTAATTCAGCACCAAATACAGTTATATATTTATTTTTTTCTTCTATGGTTTGTAACTTTACAGGTACTTCTTCTTTTGCTTTTTTTACTTCATGTACTACTTCCTCTAAAGAATCCACGTACTTTAAGTGAATATTATTTTCTGACAAAAATGATTTTGCAGATGGAGTTACTATCTGTCCCTTTATAACTCTAAATTCGGTATATTCCTTAAAGTCTTTTCCCTTTAACTGTCTTCTAACTTCACTTTCAGTTAATACTGACATATCTTCACATCCCTCATTAGATGTAAGAGACGTATTGCTTATTTTAGCAATACATCTCTACACAAATCTAAATTAAACTGTTTCTGGTGTTTTTGGTAAAACAGTATCTACTTCAAAGTGTGGTCTTGGGATTACGTGAACAGATATTAATTCTCCAACTCTTTCAGCAGCAGCTGCTCCAGCATCTGTAGCTGCTTTAACAGCTCCAACATCTCCTCTTACAAGTACAGTTACAAGACCGCCACCAACTTGTTCTTTTCCTACTAGTTGTACGTTAGCAGCTTTAACCATTGCGTCTGCAGCTTCTATTGCTGCTACTAATCCTTTAGTTTCAATCATTCCTAATGCATTTGCGTTTGCCATTATAAATTCCTCCTTAAATTTAACCTATATACTTTGAATTTTATTTTATTATCTTAATTCACTTATTATTTTCTTAACAAGTAAATTAACAAGCTCTTCTGTGTCTGCAGATGAAAGTGAACTGTTATTTCCATTAACTGAATTGCTACTTCCACCTCTAAAATGTTCAATTTCTCTAACTCCATAAGCTACTTTTTTGATATTTACAAGGTGAAGTGGTCCTACATTATCTGATGTTGCACTTCCACCAATAGCTCCACAACCTAAAGTTAAAGCAGGTACTATATTTAGAGAAGCACCTATTCCTCCTAAAGTACTTGGAGTGTTTACTGGTATTCTTGATACCGGCATACTAAGAGCAAATCTCTTTACTAACTCCTTATCTTCACAGTGCATTGAGAATGTGTGACCAGCACCTTCATTAATAAGTATTTCTCTACACTTAGCTTCTATATCATCTACACTCTTTTCAACATAGAATCCTAAAATTGGAGCTAGTTTTTCTCTTGAATATGGAACATTGTGTCCTACTTCTGTTTCTTCAGCAATAAGTACTCTTGCTGAAGAAGGTACGTTAGTTAAATTAGCAAGTTTTGCAATAGTTTCTACACTCTTACCAACTATTTGTGGATTCATACTTCCATTAGCTCTCATTATAAATTTACCAAGTTGTTTTGCTTCTTCTGGGCTTAAGAAATAAGCTCCTTGATTTTTGAATTCAGTCACTACTCTATCTTTAATAGCTTCTTCTATAATTACTGATTGCTCAGAAGCACAGATTGTTCCATTATCAAAAGTTTTAGAATCCATTATTCTCTTAACCGCAACTTTAATATCAGCACTCTTATCGATAAATGCTGGGCCATTTCCTGGACCAACTCCAAGGGCTGGTGTACCTGAAGAGTACGCTGCTCTAACCATTGCTGAACCACCAGTTGCAAGTATCATAGCTGTATCTTTATTTTTCATTAATTCATCTGTAGCTTGAAGGGTTGGAATTGTAATGCATCCAATAACTCCTTCTGGGCATCCAGCCTTTACAGCTGCTTCATTAATAATTCTAACTGTTTCTAATATACTTTTTTTAGCATTTGGATGTGGTGAAAATACTATTGCGTTTCCACATTTTAATGATATAAGAGCTTTATACATAGTTGTTGATGTTGGATTAGTTGAAGGAATTAATCCTGCAATTACTCCCATAGGTACTGCAACATCCATAACTTTTTTCTCTTCATCTTCTGCAACTATACCAATAGTTTTTAAATCCTTGATATAATCATAGATATATGTAGACCCAAAAATATTTTTAATTACTTTGTCCTGCCATATTCCAAATCCAGTTTCTTCAACTGCCATTTTAGCTAGCTTCTCTGCATTTGCTGCAGCAGCCTCAGCCATAGCCTTAACTATTCTATCAATCTCTTCCTGAGATTTTTTAGCCAATTTTGCTTGAGCAGCTTTAGCTGTTTTAATTAGATTTCTAACCTCTTGTATAGACGCTAAATCTTTATCTGTAAGTTCCATTATTTTTCACCTGCTTTGTTATATTCTAGTATAGTTTTAATAAGCACATCCTTTTTGGCAAATTTAATTTGTTTATTTGTCATATTCGGAATTTTTAAAGTTCTAACTAATCTTCTTAACTCTTCTACTTTCATAGAGTTATAATCTATATTATCTTTGAAATCATTTTTTTTAATTTCTTCTATATTGTTTATTTGAGGCTCTACTTCCTTATTTTTTTCTTTGGTTTCTTCTTTAGCTTCTGATTTTTCTTCTGTAACTTTTTCTATAATTTCAAATTCAGAAGTTTCCATTTTTTCCTTGACTAAAGCCTCTTCTTTTATCTTAACGGGAGTTTCTGCTTTTTCCTTATCTTTTGTATCACTTTTTTCACTGGATGATTCTATAGATACCACTTGTGATTTTTTATATCCTTCAAAGAATAAATCCTCAACTTGTGAATCTACTCTTGGTATCACATGAGCAGTTCTAAAAGTACCTAAACTTTCTACAGAAGCCCTGGCTGCATCAACTGCAGCCTTTACCGCTCCTACATCTCCAATAATTTTAATAGTGGTTATTCCACCTTTTATTTTCTCTAGTCCAATCAAAGTAACATTTGCAGCCTTTAGAGCAGAATCTGCAGCTTCTACTGCTGCAACGTATCCTCTTACTTCTACTAGACCTAATGCTTTACTCACTTACTAAACCTTCGCCTAAAAGTTTACTGGTTGTTGAGCAACTGATTTGACAGCTTCTGCAAAAGCGTCACATGCTGCCTTACATGCTGATTGACTACCTGTAAGTAATCCACCGCCATAGTTTGTTTCAGTTGGAGGTCCAAAGAATTCTTTCATCTCAACATCTGCTGCCTTAAGAGCTGCATCTAATCCATAAATAGCTTCAAGTGGTGGAGCTACAAGATAAGCTATTGCTTCTCCTTCTTTAACTCCTGCTACTTTTGAAAGATAAGTTCCAGTTCTTGAAACACAGTGTGCATAGTAAGCTATAGAGTTATCGTCATTAGCACTTACAAAGTGTGATCCATTTTCCATGAAGTTTATAGTAGCATTTAAACCACTTCTTACTTCTGCTGGACTTGGTCCAGCTATTATTCCAATAACTTCACCAGCAAGTTTTGTAGATGCATTAGCAGCACCTGCATACATTGACCTTGCATATACTACATCAACTTCAGCAGCTTTTGTAGCTTCATCAAGGGCAGTGTAAGTTACGTCATCACTATCAGCAGTAATGATACCTAAACTTTTGTGATGAGGTTGTAATTCTAATTTTTTAACTAGTTCTGGGCTTACATTTGAAATTATTTTAACGCTTAATACGGTTGGACGTAATGCTTCATTAATCACAATAAATTCCCCCTAAATTATATTTTTAAGTTTATTCCTGATGCTTTTTTATCAAGCATTGTCTTTATAAGTTCAGCTATATGTGCTCCAGCTTCAACTGCTGTAGTACCGCCTTTATGGATGTTTGATATAACTGTTCTGTTAGCCTCTGGCATATTAGCTGTTGGTCTATAAGCTATATAAGCACTCATTGATTCAGCAGTAACAAGACCTGGTCTTTCACCTACTAGCATACAAACAACCTCTGCTCCTGTTGCATCACCAATAGCATCCATAGCTCCAACTCTACAATGTTTAATGAATAATATATCTCCAATTTCAATTCCATACATTTTTAATCCTTGTTTAATTGAAGGAACTGAATCTTTTAGGTTAGCCTCAATAGCTGCAGAAGAAAGTCCATCTCCAACTACTACTAACACTTTTTGACCTGAGAACTTATCTTTTATAAACTTAGTAGTTTCTTCGTCAAATTTTCTTCCAAGGTCAGGACGAGTTATATATTGATCTTTATCAACACACATTGTATTTACTGGTATTAAATTATTCTCTTTTATAAAATCTTCAGATACATAAGAGAATACGGAGTCTTGTGCAGCAGCATGGTCAGCTCTAACTCTTAACTGAGTTATGGTTTTGTATCTTGGGCCTGATCTTCCAATACCTATTCTTGCAGGAGTTCTTTCCTTCATTTTAAGGTATCCTTCTCTATCGTGAGGGTTTTCAACTAAAAGTTGTTTTTTAAGGTCAATTTCTGTAATATCTGGAATACATCCATTTTCATCTACTGAACCTATTACAGCACTCATTTTATTTGCTACTTCGTTTACTATGTCAGTACTACCTGATTTTTCTACCATTTCTCCTAATAACTTTTCAACCATTAATTTTAATTCTTGTTCGTTCATCAGTAGTCCCCCTTATCCTAAGAATATTGAAGCGTCGCCAGCTCTTCTGGTTAACTTGCCATTTTCTATAATTCCCATTTTTTCCATCCACTCTTCAAAAGGTTTAATAGGTTTTACTCCTAATAACTCTCTTAATGTAGCTGTCTCTTGATATCCAGTTGTTTGATAGTTAAGCATTACGTCATCACCATGAGGAATTCCCATGAAGTATGTACATCCTGCTGTAGCAAGTAATACCGCTAAGTTTTCTATATCATTTTGATCAGCTTTCATATGGTTTGTGTAACAAGCGTCACATCCCATTGGAAGTCCTGAAAGCTTACCCATGAAGTGGTCTTCAAGACCAGCTCTTATAACTTGTTTTGCATCATATAGGTACTCAGGTCCTATGAATCCAACAACTGTATTTACTAAGAATGGTTGGAATCTCTTAGCAAATCCATAACATCTAGCTTCCATTGTTACTTGGTCAGCACCATGGTGTGCATCTGAAGAAAGTTCTGAACCTTGACCAGTTTCAAAATACATTACGTTTGGACCTGTAGCAGTTCCTTCTTTAAGTGCAAGTTGTCTTGCTTCTTCTATTGTTGCACCAGTAAATCCAAATGCTTCATTTCCTTTTTCAGAACCAGCAATTGATTGGAATATAAGGTCTGCTGGCGCACCTTTTCTAATTGCTTCCATTTGTGTAGTTACGTGTGCAAGTACACAAGTTTGAGTTGGTATTTGCCATTTTTCTTTAAATTCATTAAATCTCTTTAAGACTTTTGTTACACTCTCTACAGAGTCATCAACTGGGTTTAATCCAAGCACTGCGTCTCCAATACCATAGCTTAATCCTTCCATTAAAGATGCAAGTATTCCATCTGGATCATCTGTTGGATGGTTTGGTTGTAATCTAACAGATAATGTACCTGGTTCTCCTATAGTTGTATTACAATGAGCTGTAACTTTTATTTTCTTAGCAGCATATACTAAATCCATATTAGACATTATTTTTGCAACAGCAGCCACTATTTCTGATGTTATTCCTCTTGAAACTCTTCTTATATCTGCTCCTGTAGTATTATCATCTAGTAGCCACTCTCTAAATTCTGCTACAGTCCAATTTTTAACTTCTGCATATATTTTTTCATTTACGTCATCTTGTATTATTCTAGTAACCTCATCTAATTCATAAGGTACTGCAGGATTATTTCTTAAATCAGACAATGTAAGGTTAGAAAGTACAACCTTTGCTGCAACCCTTTCCTCTGCTGACTGTGCAGCTATTCCTGCTAAGTTATCTCCTGATTTTTCTTCGTTTGCTTTTGCCATAACTTCCATTACTGAATTAAACTGGTATACTTTTCCGAATAATTTAGTTTTTAAAATCATGATAATCCTCCTCTCGGTTAATTAAATACTAATGTTTTTATAACTACAGGTAATACTTTACCTTCCGCTACTGGTTTTCCTATATCTATATAATCTCCATTTTCAACCTTGATACCATCTATACAAACTATATCCTTATCAAGATGTAAAAGGGAGTAAATAGCCTGACCTAATACCTTTGCCATATCATTTTCAACAATTATAATAAGTGGAAGCTTTCTGTCAATCAGTTCTTTCATCCCACCTACTAGTCCCTTTGCCATGTCTTGTATTTCTACAAAAGAAGGATTCTTCTTTCCATGTAGGGCTATGGCAATACTCTGAAGTTCATTTTCATATTTAAACCAATTAATTTTTTCTGATATAGCTTTTTCTAAAACTTCAGAACCTCTATTCTCATCTTCTAAACTGAGCTTTAAAATTGGTAGATTTTTTATAGGGAAGTTGTCATGGGTATATGTAATTGTACTTCCACTAATATCCATAGTGTGAGAGCCAGCTCCCACTACCGTTGCTCTTATAGTTTCTATTGCTCTCACCAATTTTAGTTTTTTACATAAGTCTGAGTTTTTAATAGCTTCTCCAAGAAGTATCCCTATATCTCCATACTTAAAATAATCTTCTATAGGAGATTCGTTATATACATAGTCAGCTACTCCTCCTGAAAAAGATATACACTTAATCTCCTCATTTAAGGCAATAGACTTATTAGTAACTATCATTTCAAAGGTAGATGTTTGAGTCCTAATTCCTACACTTTCCTCTAAAAGCTTTACCATTTCATCAACAACTGGAATCAACATTTCTTTAGTTGCTTTATATCCAACTTTTATATCAAAATTATTTTGATTTATAATATTTTGTATTTTAGGTGCAATATATACTATATTATTTGTGTCTTTATCGAGTTTTATAAGTCTTCCACCTATATCTAGGCATCCAGTTTCCTTCAAATCTCCTCTAGTAAACACAGCTAAATTTGTAGTTCCTCCACCAATATCTAGATTAACTACACTTGTAGAATGTTCACTGGAGTAAATGTGAGCTCCTGCACCTTTAGCTGCTATAATACTTTCGAGATCTGGACCTGCTGTAGCAACTACAAAGTCTCCTGCAAATCCACTTAAAGTATGCAGTACTTCGTTGGCATTTTCTTTTCTAGCAGTTTCACCTGTTATAATTACAGCTCCTGTTTGTATTTCATCCTTATTGATACCTGATTTTTTATATTCTAAAGATACTATATCCTTAACTTTCTCAGCATCAATTTCTGTCATAGATTTAAGTGGCGTAAAATAAACATCACTTCTATAAACTACTTCTTTATCAACTATTGATATTCTAGGTACTGAAAAACTTGAAGCAGTGTTTTCTATGATTAGTTTCGAAAATACAAGTTGAGTTGTACTAGTTCCAATATCAATTCCAACACTTAAAAGTTCTTCTCTCATTAAATCACCTCCAAATACAAATATAAAAAGGCTTAAAGCTATCAAATTAATCTTTCAAATAAATATGAAAATTAATTTTTTTAACTTTAAGCCTCTTTGCTTAAATCAAACTACTTCAATGTAGTTCTATTTTATTCAAGTTTTATAGGAAATCTAAATTTAATTCTAGTCCCCCGATAATTGGAAAATATATCTATATCACCTTTTAATTTATCAGATATGTAGTTTTTAACTATAGACATTCCTAAGCTAGAAGATTTATCTATGGACGTATCAAAACCAACTCCATCATCAGCTACTGATATTTCTCTATACTCCTCCTGCTCAATGACAATAATTTTTATAGTTCCACATTTCCTATGATTAAAAGCATGATCATAACAATTTTGTATTAACTCATTAATTATAAGAGATATTGCAGTAATTCTATCTGTATCAATATAAAAATCATCACCGGATACTTCTATGTTAATTTCCTTTTGAATGTTTAAAAAACATCTTTTAGCATTATCTACTATAGCATTTATAACCTTCATAATCTTTACCTCATCACTTATATCCTTTGACAAAAGTTCATGAGTTGCTGCAATAGCTAGAATCCTATTTACACTTTCTTGAAGACTCACCTTTGCTTCCTCACTATCACATCTTCTCCCTTGAATACGTAAAAGTGAAGCTACAGTTTGTAAGTTATTCTTTACTCTATGATGAATTTCTCTTATGGCAACAGATTTAGAGATTATTTCAGCTTCTTTATTCTTTATATCTGTTATATCTTGAACTATTTCAATAACTCTCAAATCTTCTTCCTTAATCAGTATTCTTTTTATTCCATAATAAAAATTACCAACTTTTATTTCCTTTGTTATTACTTTATTATCTTCTGTAATCTCTAAGATTTTATTAATATTAGTAAATAGGGTATTATCTAAGGACAAATCATCATAATGCATTCCTTCAAGCTCATTATATCCTCTACCTATGTAAATCATATCAGCTTTTCTATTTTTAATTCTTAATATTCCATTTTCATCATAAACTAAAATGGCAGATTCTAAGTTATCATTTATCAATCTATTGGAATTTATCAAGTTCATAAGCTGATGTGTCTTTTGTCTTTTGCTTTTAGATCCATCATTAGGAATAGTAAAATCTTCTTTTATCTCATTACTTATATCATCCTCAACAATAATTACTCCTATTATTTTTTCTTTATTATAAATCGGGTATACCTTTTGCCTTACAAATCTATTTTCTTGTGTTAAAGCTCTTACTCCTTTAAAAACCTCACCAGTTTTTAGAGTTCTTATTACACCAGGCTCATTAATTCTTAAAGCTTTTTTCCCTACTACAGAATTAGTATAAATAGATTCTTTTTTTCTTCCTTCTGAAACAACTATAGCTTCTTCTGGATTTTTTGATGGCACATCTATAAAAGCATCACATTCCTCTAAATTAGCTATTAACTCAATAGAGCTAGAAACCTCTATGATTTTATTAACATCTTCATCAGTAAGATTAGTATAAATATTACATAATTCTTTTATCTTATTCATAAGCCACTATTAAGGTTTTTGCAATATCTATCATAGAGCATCTTCTATCCATACTTAATTTTCTAATGTATCTGTAAGCTTCTTCTTCATCGGAATTTAATTCTTTCATAAGTATACCTTTTGCTTTTTCTATTAATTTTCTTTCGTTTAACTTTGATGTAACTTTCTCCAGGTTATTTTCTAACTCTTCAAATTCTTCTACTTTAGCTAAGCACATTTCCACTGTTGGGATAAATGATTTTTCATCTAAAGGTTTCACCAGATATCCATATGCTCCTACACTTTTAGCCTTTTCTATAAATTCAGTATCATTAAAGGCTGTCAATAAAAGTATTCCACCTGCAAGATGCTCAAGTCTAATTCTTTTACTAGCTCCTATGCCATCAAGTATAGGCATCTGTATATCCATAATTACTAAATCAGGTTTATGCTCTTTACAAAGTTCTACAGCACTAAACCCATCTGAAGCTTCTGCTACTACATTGTAACCCTCCGCTTCTAAGATATCTCTGATATCCATTCTAATAATAGGCTCATCGTCGACTATTATGATTTTTTTACTCATATTTAATTATTCTCCTCTATATTATGAACTTAAATATTTAATTAATTCCTCTATGCCAGTTCCATCTAAAGTATTTACTTCAAATATTCTAGATACTCCAGCCTCATCTAAGATTTCCTTAGCATGTTTTATTCTATCTTTGTTTTGAGCAATGTCTATCTTTGTCACTATCCCAATACATTCTTTAGCAAACATACTACAAAAACCTGGTGCTATGTACGATTCTTCTGAAGTACAATCATATACTAGTGCAATTACATCTGCATCTACTGATGTTACTATCAAAGCTTTGTAGTAAGACCTATTTTCTAGATATTCTCCTGGAGTATCTATAGACTCATCATAAATTTCTACAGATTGAGTCTTCTTATATTCTAAATCTAAATCGTGAATCTTTTGACACAAAGTAGTCTTGCCACTTCCAGTCTTTCCTATAAATATTGCTTTTTTCATGTTACCTCCTAGGTTCTAGTAATTTTTGTAGAGGTAAATTGTAATAATCCTTCAAGTATAGAAGTTACTTCCTTCAATGCTGATTCTACAGAACTAATATCTCCTGTTATAACAAGTGAACCACTAAATCTATCTACAAACCCAAGATTAACTCCAGCAGCTTTTGTAGCTACATCAGCAGCAATTATAGAACCTTCACTTGGAGTTATAGTTAAAATACCAATAGCATCTCTAGTACTTGCGACAAGACCTAGCTTTTTATAAAGCTCTTCTGTAGGATTTGCTATTATATGTGCAAGGGTTACTTGTTTTCCTGGAACAAACTCCTGTATGATCCTTTGCTTATCATCACTCATATACTCACCTTACCTTTGCATTTAGAGACAACACTAAAATAATATTTTCATATAAATTATTAGTCTTAGTATTACCTGTGTTTTAACAACTATTCTTAAATAAATCTATAATTTTATAAAAATAATAAAGGCTCCTCGAAAACATAATATTTTCAAGAAGCCCCTTTGCTTAAAACCATTACACTACTTTGTGTATATTTCGATTATATATTCAAAATTTTATACTGTCAACCCATTTTTTAATGTTATTCTTTAATTTTTCCGATAATTTCAATAACATTAAGAGGAGTAGGTATTTTAGGGTTAGTTGCAGTACATGCATCTAATAATGCATTGTTTGCAATTTCTTCTTTAAGCTTTTCTAATTCTTCCATAGATACACCACAAGCTTTTAATGTGGTAGGCATCTTCATTTCCTTTTGTAATTTTTTAATTTCATTTACAAGGCTTCTAACTCCTGCTCTAGCATTACTACAAGGTAATCCTAATAATTTTGCTATATTAGCATATTTAATAGCAGCTCTAGAAAATTCATTATTCTCATATCCTACTATGTCAGCATTAAATTCAACTATATAAGGTAATAATAAAGCATTAGTTCTTCCATGAGGCACATGGAATTTGCCGCCTAGAACATGAGCTATCCCATGATTTAATCCAAGAGAAGCTGAATTAAACGCAATTCCTGCAAGACATGATGCATTATGCATTTTTTCTCTAGCTTCTATATCTTCACCATTATTATATGCTCTTAAAAGATATTTAAAGGATAGTATAAGTGCTTTTTCAGCTAAAGCATCTGAAAAATCAGAAGCATTTGTAGATACATAAGCTTCAAGAGCATGAGTTATTACATCCATACCTGTATCTGCAGTAATTGATCCAGGTACACTTTTCACTAGTTCTGGATCTAATATCGCCACATCTGGCAATAGGTCATCTGAAACTAATGGATACTTTGTTCCCTTAGTTTTATCTGTTATTACTGAGAAGGATGTAACCTCTGAACCTGTACCACTTGTAGTTGGTATAGCTATAAATTCCATATCTGTAACAGATGTAATTTTCTTTGCAAAATCCATTATTGCTTTAGCTGCATCTATTGAAGAACCTCCGCCTAGAGCAATCAACACTTCTGGCTTAACTTTTTGAAGCTCTTCTATACCTTGAACTATGATCTCTATAGGTGGATCTGGAACTATATCACTAAATATAGTTATGTTAGCACTTTTTAATTTTTCTGTTATGTTATTAATCATTCCTGATTTCACCATGAAAGGATCTGTAACTACAAAAACTTTTTTATTTCCTACTTCCTCTAACCGTTCTAAAGCTCCTTGACCAAAATAAATCTGAGTTTTAATTTTAAAATTGTTCATCTTAAACTCCTTTCAAGACTATCTTATTTACAATATAGTCTTTAAAATTAATTAACTATTTATGCAGTAAGTTTATTAAAAGAAAATTCATTATTAAATTTACCCTAAAAACAACCACAAAAAGCTCCATAGGAATAATCCTATGGAGCTTCACTGCTCTTTAAGTACTTCATTGTACATATTTTCAATATACTATTTTAAAAAATAAAAGTCAATAAATATTCAATTAATTTAAATGTGAACTTATTAATTAACTTAATTTTATTTTTACACTATAATATTTATTTCTTAAACTGCTATTTTCTACAATATTTTTATTTATATTAATAAATATTAAAAATTTTTCTGATTAAAATAATTTTTATGATAAAATCCTCTAAATTTGCCGTTAAATATTATATTTTCTCGAGTCTATTATACGTTTACATATAACTATTTTTAAAATATAATATTTGTATAGCATTATAACCCTTTATACTAGGAGGACAGAATGAAAAACTTTTCTTATAAAACTAATGTAAAAAATAATATTATTACTTTATATCCTAAAGAATCTAAATGTAATGTTTGGTATATTATTTCTATAAGTTTTCTCATTGCTTTTATGATATTTAATCTATTCTTTTCAAATCTATTAGTCCTAGATGGTAAATTTCCTTTGCCATGGATTGTATTATTATGTATAACTGCAGTTATAACTATTACTAATTTTAATGAACTTCACTCTTCTAATTATATTATTATCAGTTATATTATAACCATTCCCATGATTTTAAATTATTTATTGTTTAAATTATACATATACATACCTAGTCATATAATTCTTATATTATCTTTAAGTATGTCTATAATCTATAGAGTTACAAAAGAATTCCATAGTAAAAAATATCTAAGAATTATTATGGTGATTTTATCTATATGTACTTTCTTTTCAATTAATTATTACATATATTCTAAGAGAATTATAAAAGATTCTAACCTTAATATTACTGTAAAAAAAGCCATAGGTATGAATTTATATTCTTTATATTCTTTAAATAAAACTGACCTTTCAAATGTAAATATACTTAAAATAAAAAATGTATCTAATCTAAAAGGCTTAGAATACATTGAAAATTTAAAAACCTTGGAAATTAATGATAATGGATTAATTTTAGATTATTTACCTATTACTAAGTTGTATAACTTAAAGACCTTAAGTATACACAGATGCAACTTGAATGTTTTAAGTGAAGTAGCCTTATTGGATAAAATAGATACTTTTAAACTTATATATCCTAAAACTGATTCTATAAATAGTCTGCCATTATTCCCAAAGGTAAAAAATTTAACTATTAACTTTAGCAGTGATTTTCAGCTTTCAACCTTAAAAAATTTTCCTAATGTAGAGGAATTCTCTCTATGTTTAGAAGGTCCTTTAATTGTAGATGGAATAGAAGTTATAAATAATCTAAAAACCTTGAATCTATCCTACGCTTACATATCAGATTATTCTAAACTTTTTGATATACCTACATTGAAAACTATTAATATGAAAAATTGTTATATTGTAAATTTAGAGGATTTCATAAAACAAGCTGAATCTAAAGGTATTAAAGTCATTATGTAGTTTTACATAATGACTTTAATCAAACTGATAATCTCTTTAAAATACATACATATATTATCTATATAACTATTTTTACACTTTCTCCTTCATTGGTTTTTATATCTACAAGAACTAAGCCTTTATAATTTTTATTAAGATACTTAATTGCTTTTTTTAAGTTCTTCATTTCTTTATTATTGATTGCTACCTTAGTTTTACTATTATTTTTTTTCTTATACATGGATTTTAATGCTAAAGGTAGTACAAATATTCCTAGTGAAATACAAACCCTTGGTATACATATATTTTTACTCTTATTTTCCCCTGGTTCTTTTATATTAATAATCATTTACTCAAATCCCCTTAATATATTATTTTAAGCTATTTCTATCAATATTTTATCTCCCTCATCTGTATCTACTTGTACAATTGGTCCTACAACACCTTTATCAATAGCTTCTAATATCATATCCATTTTAATATCATATTTGTCCATACTTTCAATTACATTACTACCAGCTGAAGCCATTATTTTTATAACCTCTAGTGGTATTGTTACTTTAACATTTTCTCCATCGTGAGATTTAATCCTTATATAAAGCATTCTAGTTCCATTGGTTGATTTTGGTATTTTAAAGAATTCATCATCATCTTCGCCTTTCACTTTATCCCCATCGTTCTTTTCTAAGGTTTCTAGAAGTTTACTTGCTTGCTCCCCTGTAAGCTTTCCTTCCTCTACCATTTTTAAAATTCTTAACTTATCTTCCATGATTACTCCCCCTAATTTATATTTTATTTAAAAGTTCGATAGCTTCATCTGAAGTTATCTCGCCATTTTCTAACTTTGTAATTACATGTTTTCTATCAATTTCAAGCTGTTTTTTACTAGATAGCCCTAATACTTCATTTATTTCGTCTAACTTACCCCTTACTGTTGGATAAGAAATTCCTAATGCCTTCTCTACATCTTTTATATTTCCTCTATATTGTAAAAAGGTTTCTACAAACCTTAATTGATCATGATTTAACTTCTCAAACTTTGAAAAAGTAAAATTATTTTCAATTACAGTATTACATTCATCACACTGTAGCCTTTTTATATTCAATTTTCCTGAACAAACAGGACATCTTGTTAATGCCTTATACATTTTTGTCACCTCCTAAATAAAATTATACAGCATATTCTTTTAACTGTAAATATATACATTAAAAATAATTAATATTATTATTCAATAAATTAATTTTAAACGGATATTATATTGATATAATTAATTTCAATATTGATATAATTAATTATACTCATTTTTTTCTAATATATAAAAATCTTATTATAAAAAATTCATTACAAACTTTATAATAAATATCCAAAGATCTAATAACATAAATCTTTTTAAATTGGTAATCATAATTATTGATAAATTTAATATATTTATTAATGTATAATCAATAAATATTATATATAAACTATAAAAATTTTAAATATTCAGTAAATTGATTGAATATTTTTCAAAATAATGGTACAATAATAATTAAAATATATGAAAGTTAAAATTGAGAGGGAGTGAATTTTTATGATGGTAAAACTTACTGTAAGAAGCATTATGAATTTAGGACTATGGGGTAGACTTTGTGAATATAAAGGGTGGGATAAACTTATAGTTAGAGAAGGTTTAATCTCTCTTGATAGTGAAGTTGAATTTGATGATGAATTTTTAAAGAAAGATGTTGTACCAATAGAGAAATTAAATGTATTCTTATTTAATGTAGATACTGAAGATGCTAGATACTGTGGAACATTATTAGCAAGAGACTTAGAAGATGCAAAAATTAGAGTTGGTATGATTCACAATGTAACTAAAATTACAACTGTTCAGGAAATTACCAAGGAGCAGTTATATAATATGAAAAATAAACATATGGTTCTTGCAAGAATACCACTTTAGTCTATAAATGATACTAAAATAAGAAAAATCCCCAGTTAAGTTGAGAATTCTCAATTTAACTGGGGATTTTTCAAACTATAATTTAAATTTCTTTAAACTGCACATTATGGGCATAATGAAGTAATAGATCTCTTTGTACTTCTATTATAGATGTATTAATATTTTCTCCATGAACCCTTAAAGTTACATCACTATGGTCTCCATATCTTTTTAGAAATTTATCCATATCTGAACGTTTAATACTAATTGGCAAAGCATCTCCATTACTTCTAAGTATCATTCCCACAGTTCTTCCTTCATTTCTAAATTTTCTTCCCTTAATTTTTAAATCTCTTAAACTAGCATCTATTATCATAGTAACCCCTCCATATTTACTTAAGTATAATTTTATATATTATATTTAAGTTTATGGAATAATATTACTTTAAATGTTAAATATTAATTTTAAGTTCTACTGGGCAATGGTCTGAACCTAATACTTCTGTATGTATCTTAGCTGAAATTAAATTTTCCTTTAATCTTTCTGAGGTACAGAAATAATCTATTCTCCATCCTGCATTTTTCTCTCTAGCTTTAAATCTATAAGACCACCAAGAATATGTACCTTCTAAATCAGGATAGAAACTTCTAAAGGTATCTATAAAACCAGAATCTAATAATTCAGTGAACTTACTTCTTTCTTCATCAGTAAATCCTGCATTTCTTCTATTATTTTTAGGATTTTTAAGATCTATCTCCTTGTGAGCTACATTTAAATCTCCACAGACTATCACTGGTTTATTTTCATCCAACTTTTTAAGATGTTTTCTAAATTCATCTTCCCAAACCATTCTATAATCAAGTCTCTCTAACTCCGACTTAGAGTTTGGAGTATACACTGTTACAAGATAAAACTTTTCAAACTCTAAGGTAATAACTCTACCTTCTTTGTCATGTTCTTCTATTCCAATGCCATAGGATACATTTATAGGTTCTATCTTTGTAAATATAGCAGTTCCTGAATAACCTTTTTTTTCAGCATAATTCCAATATTGATGATATCCTTCTAAATCAAGTTCTATCTGTCCGCCTTGAACTTTACTTTCTTGAATACAAAACATATCTGCATCTACGTCTTTAAAGAAATCTAAAAATCCTTTTTGAACACAAGCTCTAATGCCATTAACATTCCACGAAATCAACTTCATTTATACTACCTCATTTCCAAAACAAATTATATTCTTTCTACACTTTCTCTTATAACTAATTCAGATGTATACCTATACTCTGATTGTTCCCTTGGTTGTCGTAAAATAATAGATATCAACTCTTCAGTGGCTTTCCTAGCCATTTCTTTTATAGGTTGTTTAAAGGTTGTAAGTGCTGGCGTTATAATTTCAGAAAAAACCAAATCATCAATGCCTATAACAGATAAATCATATGGTATAGATATCTTTACCTTATTGGCAACTTTATAAACTCCATAAGCAATAACATCAGAACAAGCTACTATAGCTGTAACCTTATTATTACAATTTAAAAGTTTTTCAGCTCCTTTAATACCAGTTTCTACATCATGCATAGAAGAGTATGTCCATTCATCATCTATTTCTAAGCCATGCTCTTTCATAGCTTGTCTATACCCTTCCATGCCATCTCCACAATTTGCTAACCAAGGTGTCCCATTAATACATCCTATATTTTTATGTCCTAATTCAATAAGATATTTAGTTGCTTCATAGCCATCACTATAACTATCTAGATACACATTGCAAACGTCTTCACCACTACTAATGCTGCGATGAATAGCTACCATAGGATACTTAATTCGTAATAAATCTTCAAATTGCCAACTTTCTTTTATTAAACTAGGCGCAATTATAATACCATCTACACAGTGCTCTCTCATTAGGTTAATATACTTATGTTCATTTTCTGCATCATTATATGTACTACAAACTAATATGCTGTATCCATGCTCCTCTGCCGTTTCCTCAATACCCTTAATTATTCGCGAAAAATAAAAACTAGAAATATCCGGCAAAATAACCCCAATAAGCTTAGTTTCTCCATTAACCAAACTCCTAGCCATGGCATTCGGTTTATAGTCAAGCTCCTTAATTAAATTTAGTATTCTCTGTTTTGTCTCCTCTGTAGTTTTTGCTGTCTTTCCATTAATAACATTAGAAACCGTAGTTGCCGACACTTGGGCAATCTTCGCAATGTCCTTTATTGTAACCCCCATACAGATTCCTCCTACTTTATGTCATTTATTAAGCTATAAATATATTATATATGATACTCTATTAAACTACAATAGACCATATGCTCCCCAATATTTATGAAGTAAGCACATGGTCTATGTTAATTATTTTTCAATTTCTACTATCTCTTATATTCAATATGTCTAGCCTTAAAATTACAGGAACAAGATCTGTTTATTGTAGTACTTGTCATATATATCCTAACCTTAAGATAGAAAAATATAGTACCACAAATAAGTATAATAAAACCGTATAAATAATTATATCTATATCCCAAATTATTCAAAATAGTTCCACCAAGAAAATTCCCTATAGCTACTGAGAATCCATTAGATAGCATCTTTAATGATGCAAATATATCTCGATGCTCTATGGCTATATTACTCATCATCAGACTATCTAAAGAGTAAATTATAAGCCCAACAGATATACCTCTAATAACTAAGAAAAGTATAAACAATTCACTGTTAGAAACCACTGCTAACATAAGACAACTGATAATTGCAATTATAAATACAGTCAGGTTAAATTTCTTTACCCCCATCCGTTCTATAATCCCAGGCATTAAAATAAGCCCAAACATACTTAAAATAGTTAATGAAAAAGTTATATAAGATATTACATTATTTCCTAAGCCAAAATAATTCTTTAATATTAAATTATTATAAGGTGCTACACCACTAAATCCTATGGCATTAATAAATAAAAGCATAGAAAAAAGTCTAATTTGCTTATCAGACTTTAAGCATTCTATTGTCTCTCTCATACTTTTCTTTACTTCTTCATTTTCTGCTACATTAGTTATATCCTTAGGTAGCAAAAAGCATCTAATAGTTGAAGTCACTATTAGAATTATGGCTGCTAGTATAAATAACTTTTTATACCCTATTCTCGCAAAATATTCTATGCCTGTTATATTTCCAGCTATTAGTGCTCCTACCGCTCCGGCTATTAAATTTACAGAATACTTATAGCTATAGGCACAACATTCCTTTTCTCCTATAGTATATGAATACAACAATTGTAACTCTGTAACATTTATAAGACACGTACCTATATTTATAAGAATTTGACCAAACATAAGAATTATCATTGCTCTAAACCCCATATGAAACCCAACTCCTATGGCACAAATTAATAATCCTATACATAAAATTCTCTTTCTTCCAAGTATTTTAATAAATGGTCCTACAAAAAAGCCTGTCAAAGTAAATAGGGAGCCTAGAGAAAATATTGTTCCTATAGCTTCAGCTGATAAACCTATAAAATCATAATATAAAATTTGCAAGAAGAAAAACATTCCCATGGCCAGAGCGCATAAAGCTTCGCTCGCCACCATTATATGTATATTTTTAGGAAATGTTTTTATTATTTGTAACGTCTTTAATTTACCCATTTTATGTCCACCTTAAATAATCATTCTCTATTTAGGGTAAACAAAATTTCAATACTTATACAAAAAGAGAGCATTATTGCTCTCTTAAAATTAATTATATTCAACTTCTTTTAAGCATAATCCTTTAGCTTGAGCCATTGGTCCAGCTTGTGATCTCTCTTTTGCCTCTAAAATTTTAGCAACATCACTTGGCTTTAACTTACTTTTCCCAACTTCTAAAAGAGTTCCAACTATTATTCTAACCATATTTAAAAGGAATCCATCTCCGTTGACCTCTATTTTAATAGTCTCATCATCCTTTGTTATATCAATATAATTTATAGTTCTAACAGTGGATTTATTATCTGATTTTAAGCTTGTAAAACTCTTAAAATCATGGGTACCAACCAAAACATCTGCAGCTGCCATCATAGCATTTAAATTTATTTCTTCTTCAATGTGGTATGTAAATTTTCTATTAAATACATTTCTATATTTTCCATTGTTTATAGTATACTCATAGGTTTTTGCCTTTGCATTATATCTAGAGTGAAATCTTTCGTGAACATCAGTTACTGATTTTACAACTATATCCTCTGGTAAAAATTCATAAAGATAGTTCAAAATATCTTCATTGGTAAGGGTAGATTTAGTATGAAAATTAGCTATATAGTTTTTAGCATGTACTCCTGTGTCTGTTCTCCCACAACCTATAACTTGAATATCTTCATTAGTCATCTTACTTAATACATTTTCAATTTTATCTTGTATAGTAGCAACATTATCCTTTTGCTTTTGCCACCCTTTATATCTAGTTCCATCATATTCTATTACCATTTTTAAATTTCTCATAAAATCTCCTTTATTATCTCTACTAGTTAAATTCTCTATAGAATAAACAGAGTTCTAACTCTTAGCTCATTCCAATTAAGTATATACTCTTTACTAAAATAAAGCTATAAAATTATGTAGTTATATTATTTAACTGTCTTGCAATTTTTAATTATTCCTTGGTAGAGGTATTCTAAATACTCTACATCCACATTTTCAGCCTTTAAACTATCAATTCTTTCTCTAGCCTTTTCTATAGCCTCTTTTGCTTCTGCATAATCCCTTTGTTTTATAGCATTACTGGTATATTGAAGCAAATAATCTACCTTTAATACAATTTTAGCTAAATCTTCTCTATCATCATTTACTAAATTCAATAAAAGAGAATATATCTTAGGTGATGAGCTATTTCTATGAGTATTTAAAAAGTCATTATTTTTACTATTTTTCTTTGCCATAATATAATTTTTCCCTCCTTAATCCTTAAAACTTTTATCTATTTTCAAACACAACTTTTCCTTTACATAGAGTTTTTATAATATTATACTTATTATCTAATATTACTATATCACAGTCTTTGCCTTTATCTAAACTACCCTTCCTATGAAGTATATTTAAATTCCTAGCTGGATTTGTACTTGCCATAGTGACAGCGTCTTCTAAGGTACATCCAGTGAATTTTATTATATTCTTTACAGCATCTATCATAGTTAAACAACTTCCAGCTAAGGTTGTATCTTCAAGTCTAGCTTCATTTCCAACTTTAATAACCTTTTGTCCACCAAGTTTGTACTCACCATCTTTTAACCCTTTAGCTTCCATAGAATCTGTTATTAATATTATTTTTTCCCTTCCCTTTATTTTATAAACAGCTTTTATAGTATCTTTGTGAAGATGTATTCCATCACATATTATTTCTACACCTAATTCATCAAAAGTAAAACCAGCAGTAACTACTCCAGGCTCTCTGTGATGATGAGGGCTTTGTCCATTGTGAAAATGTGTAACACTGGAAAGACCCTTTTCTACTGCTATTTCTATTTGAGAAAAAGTTCCATCACTATGACCTACTGATGGAATAATATTATTATTTGTAAGACATTTTATAAATTCAAACTCATTGTCTAATTCAGGAGCATACGTAACTTTTTTAATTTTATTGTGAGAATGTTTTATAAGCTCCTTCATTATCTCACTATCTGGGGTTAAAATATAATCCTCAGCCTGAGCTCCCTTATACTTTTTATTTATAAAGGGACCTTCCAAATGAAGTCCAATTATTTCTGCTCCAACTACTTCATTATTATCATTATGGTTTTTAACCTTTAAAGTATTATCAATAGCTTCTCTTATTTTTTTCAAACTTGCAGTCATGGTGGTTGGAAGAAAAGCTGTAACTCCTTCTCCTGGCAATTTATTAGTTAGATTTCTTAAGCCTTCATAATCAGTGTCCATGACATCTATTCCATATCCACCATGGGTATGCTCATCTATAAAGCCAGGTACTGCGTAACATCCTTTTTCTATAACTAAAGGCTCTCCATGGTCTGCAATTTTTCCATCTTTAATATATATTGTTGTATCTGTTAATACCTTTATCATTCCCATTGCCCCTTAAACCTTTATTTTTCACTAACAAAGCAATTATTAATATTCATATTTTATATATTTCCAATCTTACTATTTAAATGAAAAATGCCTCGAAACCCGCATGAATAGAACAAATAGTTAAATAGTTAAATAGTTTCCTATATAGCTATTTGGCTATTTGGCTATTTACCTATTTACCTATCTAAATAGTGAACTATGGAAATAGTACGATATTCTACATTTCATTATAAGATAATCTTACTAAAGGTTAAACATATTTTTATTACTATAGTAGAAAAATTTTTTGTATTTTTTATTAACTATAAACACATGCTATTCGTATATTAATTACTAAAGTCACAAATGATATTTTAAAAAGGAGGATTAAAATGAGTAAAAAATTTATACGTAATTTAAGTTTAGTCCTTGTAATTATAAGTTCTTTTATGTTTGTTGGATGTACTTCTAACACAGGGTCTACCTCAAACTCAACTACAGACAAGGATGAAAATAAAAGTGTATTTAATACTGTGAAAGAAATTGATGATGAAATAATTAAGGGAGCTTCTCAAAACAATCAGAGAAATCCTTCATCCTCAAAAGATGATTTAGCAGTTAAGCCGTCAGAGGGAGATGAAAATATATCCATTGATAGCTCTAATAACCCATCTAATGAAGATCCTGCTCCAATAGCTTCAAAAATAGATACTACTAATCTTAGCAATGAAAAAATAGCATGGTGGTTTAAACCAAATAAACAACATGTGACACCAGAAGTAAATTTAAAATTAAAGTTTGATTTAAATAAATATGATGCTCATTACGTAGGAGATACTAGTAAAAAGGTACTTTATTTAACCTTTGATGAAGGTTATGAAAATGGATATACCCCTAAAATTTTAGATATACTAAAAGCAAATGATGTTAAGGCTATATTCTTTGTAACTTCACCTTATGTAAAAGATAATCCAGATATTATAAAAAGAATGGTAGAAGAAGGTCATATTGTTGGTAATCACACAAATCATCATCCTTCTATGCCAGATGTTACTAGATCAGAGGAGAAATTCAACAATGAATTTTCAGATGTAGAATCAAAGTTTAAAGAAATTACTGGTGAAAATATGCCACTTTATTTCAGACCACCAATGGGTGAATATTCCGAGAAATCTTTAGCTATGACAAAAAATCTAGGTTATAAAACATTATTCTGGAGTTTTGCATATCATGATTGGGATATAAACAAACAACCTGATCCAGTTAAAGCAAAAGATACTATAATGAACGGCTTACACAATGGCGCAATTCTTCTTGTTCATGCAGTTTCTAAGACCAACACAGAAATCCTTGATTCTGTACTAAAAGAAGCCAAAGCACAAGGCTATGAATTTCAACTATTCCAGTAGATTATAAAATATATTACTTTAAAGATGCTCTTAAAATATTTTTAAAATGCATTCTTCCTAAAATATAATAAGCAAGAAAAGGAGTATTAATACATTTATAAGCAGTATTAATGCTCTTTTCTTATAATTATCTTCAATCTTTTCTTTACAATATCATTACTTAAATATATAATTATTGTAACGATACAATAATTATATTTAGAATAATGAAAGGAGTATTAATAATGAACTCTATTTCAATAGAATTAGATAAATCTTCAACAATACCTATGTACCTTCAAGTAGCTAATAAAATTGAAGCATTAATAAAATCTAACACTTTAAAAATTGGTGATAAGCTTCCCCCTATTCGTAAATTAGCTAATGAATTAGAAGTTAATAATGTAACTATAGTTAATGCCTATAAACAACTTGAGATAAACGGATATGTTAACGCTATAAAAGGAAGTGGATATTATGTAGCAGAGCAAGATAATATCTATATGAGTTATGATATTTCATCCTCCCCCTCCAATAGTAGAGGTATAAATTCCGAAAATCTAGATTCACATAATACCTATGTAGCTTCTCCTAACTACCAGGAGGACTTTAAGCTTATGTCTAATGGTCAAATTGCTATGTCTTCAACTACTATTAACTTTGCTAGTGCTACTCCTGATCCAGGTATCTTTCCTTTTGAAGCCTTTAAATCTGCTTTAAATGAAGTCCTAGATAGGGATAAAGGTTACGCATTTGGATACCAAGAAAGCAATGGTTATGAACCTCTTAGATCTTCTTTATGTGATTATTTTCTTCAAGAGTATGGAATAAGTGCTACTCCAGATAGCATTCAAATAGTTTCTGGTGCTCAACAGGGTATTGATATTATTGGTAAAGCTCTACTAAGTCCTGGTGATTATGTTATTACAGAAAATCCTACTTATACAGGAGCTGTTGCAGTATTTAAATCTAGAGGAGCTAATATCATCGGTGTACCCATGGAAGCTGATGGCATAAACTTAAAGTTGTTAGAAGCAAATATTAAAATATATAAACCTAAATTAATATATGTAATGACTCAATTTCAAAATCCTACTACAGCCTCTTATTCTGAAGAAAAACTTAATCAGCTATTAGCTTTAGCTGATAAATACGATTTATATTTGGTGGAGGATGATTCTTTATCTGGACTGTCCTATGATAGTTCTTTTAAGAGCAAAACCCTTAAATCTATGGATAGTAAAAATAGGGTTATCTATATCAAAAGCTTCTCAAAGCTTTTAATGCCTGGACTTAGAATAGGATTTATAATTTCTCCTGAAGCCATAAAAGATGAACTTTTAGCAGCAAAACATACTACTGATATTTCTTCTTCTGGATTAATTCAAAGAGCACTGCAACTTTATTTTAAAAATGGTTACTGGGAAAAACATCTAAAATATATGATAGAGATGTATAAAATAAAATATGATGCCATGAAAGCAGAACTAAAAAAGCTTAAAATATATGGCATAGATTTTATAGATCCTAAAGGTGGTCTTAACTTTTGGGTAACACTTCCTAAGGGTGTTTCTGCTAGTGAGCTATATGTTCAATGTTCAAAAAAAGATGTATTAATTGTTCCTTGCAATGTATTCTATGTAAATAAAGATAAAAATATAGATAACACTTTAAGACTTAGTTATGCTGCCACTAATTTAGAAGAAATTCAAGTTGGCATGAGTATAATTGCTGACTGCCTATCAATGCTTATAAATAAAGGTAAAAGAACCTCTTATATAAGTCCTCTTATATAAGAAAAATAGGTTCTGTATGCAAATAGTAAACTATTTATACAGAACCTTTAATTTTATCCCAAAAGCTTTTCTTCTATATTTATATACTCATGTGCAGCCTTTAATCCTTCTTCTCTCGTATTAAACACCGCTTCTTCACCTAAGGATTTTACAAACTCCATTTTAGTAAGTGCTTTTTTAGGTTGTAGTTGTAGATTGGATATTATCAGTTTTATATTGTGCTTATTACAATGATTGTGTAACCTTTCTAGCGCTGAAATTGCACTGGCATCTAATGCTTGAGTATGCCTCATGTCTAATAATAATACTTCTGCTGCAGTCTCAATTTTACTTATCATCTTAATAAAATCTTGAACTACTCCAAAGAAGAAAGGTCCGTTTACTTCATATATTAAAATTTTATTATTATCAATCTGTATTACTTCTCCATCTTTATTTCTTTTGCTTTTTATTCCTTGAACTTTTTTAATATCTGTAGTTTCAGCTAATCTTCTTATCCATAAGAACATAGCTAGAATCATTCCTATCTCTATAGCTACTACTAAATCAAATACTATAGTAAATACAAAAGTTAAAAGTAAAATTATAATATCACTTTTTGGTGCTTTAAGAAGGGATTTAAAGGTTGACCACTCACCCATATTATAAGAAACTACAATTAATACTGCTGCCAAAGTTGTCATAGGTATCATTTTAGCTAGCGGCATAAATAATAGCATTATTAATAATAAGGTTATAGCATGTACCATTCCTGAAATTGGACTTCTACCACCATTTTTAACATTAGCTGCTGTTCTTGCAATGGCTCCTGTAGCTGGAATTCCTCCAAATAAAGCTGAACCTATATTTCCAATACCTTGAGCAATGAGCTCCATATTTGAATCATGACTATCATCTATCATTCCATCAGCCACAACTGCTGATAGTAAGGATTCTATAGCCGCTAATATGGCAATAGTCATAGCTGGCTTAAATAAAATTTTTATTGTCTCTATTTCAAACATGGGAATTGAAGGCACTGGTATACTAGATGATATTTGTGTATACCTACTACCTATTGTTTCTACTGGTAAATTAAATAACTGAACTGCTAGAGTAGATACAATAAGTGCTATAACGGAACCTGGTATAGTTTTATTTACCTTTGGCCAGAACACCATTATTAGTATACATCCAATTCCAACTAAAAGTGCAGTAATATTTAAAGTGCCTATATTAGAAAGGTAGCTTTGCCACTTAGGTATAAACTCTGCTGGTACATTTTTAATATTAAGCCCTAAAAAATCTTTAACTTGTGTAGATAATAAAGTTATAGCTATCCCACTAGTAAAACCTACAGTTATAGTATGCGGAACATACTTTATAAGATCTCCTAATTTTAATACTCCCATTATAACAAGCATAATTCCAGCCATAAGGGTTGCTATTATAAGACCATTAATACCATACATTTGTACTATAGTATAAACTATAACTACAAAAGCTCCGGTGGGACCTCCTATTTGCACTCTACTTCCACCTAAAAAAGAAATTATAAATCCAGCAACTATAGCAGTGATGAGGCCTTTTTCCGGAGATACTCCAGAAGATATACCTAGTGCAATGGAAAGTGGTAATGCTATTATAGCTACTATAATTCCAGCCATAACATCCTTCATTACTTGCTCTTTAGTAATTTTTTTCTCATTAATAAGAGTAAAAATCTTTGGTGACATCTTTTCTCCATCCTTTACTTTAGCTTTATTTACTCAACAATATTCTATTTTAATACTTATTTCTACTAATAAGTACTAAAGTAGGGTATCGCGGCAACGAACATAGCCTCAGTGGAAGATTATCGTCCTCTGAAGCCTAATGCTTATGCTATTATTTATGGGTGCAAAATAAGCTTTACACCCATAGATATTCTATACCTTGCTATTTGAATTGTCAAATTTATATTCTATATGGAATAATTTACATTTTATAAATTGATAAGGTTCGATCTAAAATACCTGTTAAATACGCAAGTATAACTCCATAGTTAGTTATAGAAACCTTCTTATCTTTGCACTGATTTATTCTATTAATAACAGTTTTTCTATTTATCATACATGCTCCACAATGAATTATCAAATCATATTTTTCAATGTCTTCTGGGAAATCATGGCCAACTCTATATTCATAATTAAGATCAAATCCTACATGCTTATTTAAAAGCTTTGGAATCTTAACTTTTCCTATATCTTCATGAGACACATTATGAGAGCAGCTTTCTGATATAAGTATTCGTGAATTTTCATTAAGGTCTTTGATTTTATTTGCCCCCTCTACAAATACAGATAGGTCTCCTTTATGTCTTGCAAAGAGCATAGAGAAACTAGTTAATTTGATATTAGATGGAACTATTTTATCTACCTTCTTAAAAGCTTGGGAATCTGTTATTACTAAATCTATATCTTTGATATCTTCTAGAGCAGATTCCAATTCTGTATCTCTTACTACATAACTTTTTATTCCATAATCTAAACAATCTCTTATGCATTGAACTTGAGGTAATATTAATCTTCCTTTAGGTGCTTCTGAATCTATAGGTACCACAAGAACAACCTTACTATTATAAGGTAATAAATCACCTATTATGGGCAGTTCCTCTTGATTTTCTTGTACCATAGCTATAATTTTTCCCTTTAAAGTTTCAATTCCTTCACCAGTTATAGAAGATACAAATACTCCTTCGGAAAACTCATTTTTTAAATCTTCTATTTTATTATTATTTAAAATATCTATCTTATTAATGACAAGGATATGTGGCACATTATACTTTTTAAAATTTATCTTTACTTCTTCGTAAGCTTTTATGTCTATATCATCAGAATCCATAACATATAGAGCTAAATCTGTCCTCTTAACTATTTCAAGAGTTTTCTCACTCCTTACAGCTCCAAGCTTGGTATCATCCCAAAGTCCTGCTGTATCAATAAATAGAACTGGACCAATTGGAATTAACTCCATTGCCTTTGAAACTGGGTCTGTAGTAGTTCCCCTTACATCTGAAACTATAGAAATTTCTTGTCTAAGAATTTTATTTAATAATGACGATTTTCCTACATTAGTTTTACCGTATATAGCTATATGAGTTCTATTAGAATTAGGTGTAGTATTCATTCTCTCTCTCCTTCTAATCCATTACTTACGTATCCAGTCTAGATTATCTCCTCTAGTAATATCTAACTGGAATCCTGCACTTTTTATTCTATTTTCAATACAATATCTACATTCTGCTGCTTCATCTCCAGTGCATATCTTTCCATCATAAAGGGAATATTTCTCTCTCACACTTCTTGGTGATAGGTTAGGCATAACAACATTTGCTCCAGCTTTAATTCCCATCTCCCTTCCCAAAGGATTAATACTACCCAGTGCTGTAGTAGCAGGTAATAAAATATTTGGGACTAAAAGTCTTACTAAAGCTAGCATAGTAATAGTTTTTTCTAAAGTACCTGATTTACAATCCTTTAATACTGTGTCCTTATGGGGTATAAAAGGACCCAATCCACACATATGAGGAGATAGTTCTTTTATAAATCTTAAGTCATTAACTAAATCCTTATTTTCTTGTCCAGGTAACCCTACCATAAATCCTGCCCCTATTTGATATCCTATTTCCTTTAGGTTGTATAGGCATTGTCTTCTATTCTCAAAGGTAGCACCTGGATGAAATCTATCATAAAGTTCTTTTGTAGCAGTTTCGTGTCTTAATAAGTATCTATCTGCACCTGCATCATAAAGTTTCTTATAAGATTCATAACTTCTCTCTCCTAAAGAAATTGTTATAGCATTTTCAGGATATCTTTCTTTTATAGCTTTAATAACCTGTACTAATCTTTCATCTGTATAATATGGATCTTCTCCACCTTGTAATACAAAAGTTTTATATCCTAGTTCATCTCCTAGGTCTGCACATTCTAATATCTCTTCTAGAGTAAGTCTATATCTATCAGCATTTTTATTTTCTGCTCTAATTCCACAATAAACACAATTCATGCTACAGTAATTAGTGAATTCAATGAGCCCTCTTATATATACTTTATCTCCATATACTTTCATCCTAGTTTCATGAGCTTTTTCTATTAAATATTTTTTACTTTCTTCATCCAAATTATCTAATATGTGCAATAACTCCTCTGAAGATAAATCATTAGTTAAAGCTAACTTATCTATTAAATCTCTTATCATAATTTTCCCCTTTACAATATAATTCTATAATATCCTTAACCTAAAATAAAAGTCTAGCCATCTTAATATAGAAAGAAAGCTAGACCCATAATATATAATAATACCTATGGTTCTGGTTTTATAGTTTTCTTTCAGATTAGATTATTCTATCTTTTCCGTTAGATTTTTAAACCTTTACATTTATTTTTATGAAAATTTAAATTTAGTATTCCATCTTTAGAATAATACTTTATTATAATAAATTCAAGCCATTTATTGCAGTGACTTGAATAAAACAATTATTTATTGATTATTATATAATCTATTATAATAAGTTTCATCTATAGAAGGATTCTTTATGATAATTACTCCTTGAAAATAATCAGTAGTTACCCCTGGTTTTTTTCCTATAATTCCTCCAATTTCTTCTCCAGCTACATTTTCTTGTGGATATAATGCATCATCTGGAAATGGAAAATATATAGGAGTAAATTTTCTTCTATATGGACTTCTTGAATTGTTTAAATCTATTACCATATCCTCTTTATCTAGCTTTATTTCTTCGAGAATCGTATTTAAATCTTCTCTTGCTGTATTTATTTGTATTTGTGTATTATCAAAATCAAATTTACCTTTTTGGTATATAACATTAATCCCTAAAATCTTATCCTTAAATTTCTTATCCTTTGCAATTTTTGCTCCTAAAAAGTCTACATCTAAAACTTTATGTTGATAGCTATATACCTGGTATACATGAATATAACATCTTTTCATATTCATATCTTTATAGAAACTATTCAAATTATCATATAAATATTGAGAATATTTTTCATTTCCATTTTTATTATTTGAATCATCTTGATGATATGTTTTCATAATTTCTTGCAAATTTTTTATATTATCTAAAACAATTTTTATGTTATTTAAATCATCATTTAAGGCTTCTTTATATTCTTCCTCATTGGCATTAATATCACTATAAAAATTATCTATATGCTTTAAAATTATTTCATTTCTTTTTTCTAATTCCTCATCATTACTTATATTTGTTATAATCTCTTCACTTTTTAAATTTTCCAAAAAATTATTTATATTTTCCATTTGCTTCTCTGTTAAATCTGGATTTCTACTAATTATCCTTTTAAAATATAAATCAATAAATTCATAGGATTCTCTTATACCTATTCCAACAATATTTAATTTTTTATTATCATTAAGTTGGCTATTTTTTAGATATAATTTTTTTAGCATATCCTGCTTTGAATCTCCAATAAATGCATATCCCATAGAACTATTATTATACGATTCTAATAAGGCTTCATCTCCAGTCTGCAAGTATTCATTTATTATTGCAGCTTCTGCATACCCTACATCAACTAAAAAATATTTTAATTTCCATGTATCCATTAAATAAGATATAAATTTATATTGAATTTGTTCATTCTCCTTTATTCCAATTTCTTCATTAGTTAAAATTATTTTTTTATCTTTTATACTGCTATCAAAAATTTCTAATGCAGAATAATCCTCATAATTAGTAAAATCTATATTAGAAGAATTTTTGCCTATATAGCTTTTCTCATTAGCTGGCAATGATATGTACATTCCTCCTATTAAAAGGATAAATCCTATCACAAAGGCAAGGGTAATAATAATTTCTTTTTTTATTTTATAATTCAATATGTCTCCCCCTTTTTATCGTAAAATTCATATCCATAATATATCTAAATTATACTTAATATTGAATTATATGTAAACCTAATTATGCTTTACTTATATGTTGTTATATATTTTTCAATATCTTTAATCATGGGGAAAATTTCTTTTAAAAATAAGACTCAACCTACCATATCTAATGATAAATTGAGTCTTAATAACTATCTTGTTAAGTAAGCATATAATAATTTTATTGTTCCTTCTAAAGCTGTGTAGTGAGTTCTTTCCATTCCATGAGAAGCATGAACTCCAGGTCCTATTAGTGCACCTTTAATATTATTTCCACCACTAAGTGCTGCTCCAACATCTGAACCATACATTGGATAAATGTCTACAGCATATTTTATTTCGTTGCTTTTAGCAAGATTTACTAGGTCTGTAGTCATATTAAAATCATATGGCCCATTAGAATCCTTAGCACAGATAGAAACATCATATTCTGTACAAGATAAATCTTCTCCAATACATCCCATATCTACAGCTATCATTTCTGTTATATCTGATGGTATATAAGCTGAACCATGTCCAACTTCTTCATAAACAGATATAAATACTTTAGTAGTATAGGTAGGAACTATCTTTTCGCTACTTAATATATGAAGAAGATTCATTAAACATGCAACGCTACCTTTATCATCTATAAATCTAGATTTCAAAAATCCACTTTCTGTTATAGTAGTTTTAGGATCTATAAATATAAAATCTCCAGGGCATATGCCTAGTTTTTCTACATCTTCTTTAGATTTTACAACTTCATCAAGTCTTACTTCCATATTCTTTGGATCACGAGCTTTAGATTTTGCATCTTCATACACGTGAATAGCAGGACTAGTGCTTAAGAATGTTCCATTATATATTTTTCCATCTCTAGTTCTAACCTTACAATATTCAGCATCTAAAGTAGGAACTATTGGTCCTCCAATTAAAGTAAACTTTAAAGTACCCTCACTAGAAATAGATCTTACCATAGCTCCTAATGTATCTACATGTGCAGATAACCCTATTACTTTGTCATTACTCTTTCCAGGAACAGTTATAACTCCACAGCCTTTAACAGTCTTTTCAAAAGTATAACCTAACTCTTCTGTCATTGATTGGATTTTATCCATAACTTCATAACAAAATCCACTTGGGCTATCAATAAGCAATATTTCTTTTGCTGTATTTAAAACCTTTTCTTTGTTTACTGTTATCATTTTTCGCCCTCCCATTAATATAAATTTTATATTTCTATTATTCTATCATCTTAGATATAAAGTAATTAATTTTTAAAATATCTAAATAATTATAATAGTCATATAATTTAGTCTCTCTAAATATTATAATATTCATCTATAAATTATTAAAGGGTTTATAAAAATATTTTTTGTAAAGTTTTCTATTTCATAAACTAACCTAACCATACTAAGTTAGTTTCCCACTAAAAAATAATCTGCGAATCCCTATAAAGAGAATATATTTATTCCCAAATAAGGTGCGCAGATTATTTTATACATTCTTACAATGTTCCATATTCATCTTTATCAAAAATAATTAAGGCTCTCGTTAATTCTTCCACATGCTCCTTTTCATCCCTAGTTATTTCATTTATGATTTTAATTAAAGTATCGTTATTTATATTTCTCACAAATTGTTCATAAAGTAAAATAGCCTCTAGCTCTCCTTTTATTCCTTCTCTAATAGTTACAAGCAGATTAACTTCCTTATCATATTTATTAGTGTAGTCTTTATACTTCTCTTTAGATGATATATCTACATGTTCTTTGGCTTCTTCCTGTAATTCCGCCTGTTCTGGATCAACACATCTTAGAGCGTTTAAAAACATTGCATAATGCCTTTTTTCATCTTCCATAATATGATGAAATAATTCTTTAAGTTCTTTGTTTTCTGTAACTGCTATAAAATGACTATAATCATTTATTGCTACAACTTCTGCAATAAGTCCTTCTCTTAAAAAGTCTTCAATACTTTTTGCTATGCCTTGTGGTTGTCTTTCAGTAGTATAACTCATAATATCCACCTTAATTATTTATCTACATTGTATATATATTAAAAGTGATTTTATCTTATGAGTGGTTCTATGAATTATATAGTCCTATACAAAAAACAATTCTAAAAAATCTTCTTTATCTATATTACCAAAATAATTCTTTATATTAATATTATCTATAACTCCCTGAATCTCTTCAGTATTATGCTTTTTACCTATAAGAGCTTTTTCAATATCTTCAATATTTCCTTCTCCAAAGAAATCTCCAAAAATTTTTATGTGCTTCATTATACCCTTTTCAACATCAATACTTAATTCTATAGTACCAGCAGATAACTTTTTCTCATTATAAAAGTTATATTTGGGCGACTGTCCAAAATTCCACTGCCAAGTTTCATATTTAGTTTTAACTAGATTTTTAACCTCTTCAATTTCCTCATTATCTAAAGTAGTTATAACCTTATCTTTTTCTTCTCTACCGATATACTCGAATATTTTATTTTTAAAATCTGTAACACTAAAGGATTCCTTTAAATGTTCACTAATATTTGTAATTCTACTAGATACAGATTTAACTGCTTTATCTGAAAATTTTATGGGTTTAGAAATTAAAGCATCACTTAAGTTAACTATGTCAGAAGAAAATAATAAAGTCCCATGATGCATTACTCTATTTTTATATTTACATTGAGCATTTCCAGAAAACTTTTTACCATCTATTAAAAGATCATTTCTCCCTGAAAACTCTGCCTTTACTCCTAATTCATTTAATACACCTATGATTGGAATAACAAAGGTCTCAAAATTATTAAACTTTTTTCCATCATCCTCAACTATAAATGTAAAGTTTAGATTCCCAAGATCATGAAAAACAGCTCCGCCTCCACTTTGTCTCCTTACAACTTTTATATCATGCTTTTTAATATATTCCTCATTAATTTCTGATAAAGTATTTTGATTTTTTCCAACAACTATACACGGTTCATCTCTCCAAAGTACAAAATATTCACCATTCACTTCTCTTAATAAATATTCCTCTAGAGCTAAATTAAAATAAGGATCTGTGCAATTATTATCAATATATCTCATTTTTTCTCCTTTTTATTTTGAATATAATGTAATGCATATTTTAAAAATAGTAGTTACTTATTTATACTGTGTATAGCTTCTTTATTTAATCCTAAGACAGCTTCATGTAGTGCCTCCCCTAATGTTGGATGACTATGAACCACTTCTTTCAGCTCTGACACCGTCATTTTCTTTTCAACCATTATAGTGCCTTCTAGTATTAAATCTGACCCATGGGGTCCAAGAATGTGCACACCTAAAATCACATTATTTTCATCGCTTATAACTTTTACCAAACCTTCACCTTCACCTAAAGCTAAAGCTTTTCCATTGGCACCAAACAAGAATTTATTTTTTTTATAGTTTATTCCCTTTTCTTTAGCTTCTTCTTCTGTAATTCCTACTACTGCTATTTCAGGAAAAGTAAAAATACAAGAAGGAATCACTGCTTTATGACAAGGTTTATTTAATAATATATGTTCCACAGTTTCTACCCCTTGGTGAGAAGCTGCATGAGCAAGAAGTGAAATCCCATTAACATCTCCAACAGCATATACACCCTTTAAAGAAGTTTCATAATTATCGTCAACTACTATGCCTTTTTTATATGTGTCAATTCCTAACCTATCCACATCAATACCTTCAAAATTAGGTTTTCTTCCCTTTGCAAGAAGTACTTTCTCCCCTCTTACTTCAAAGTCACCTTTCTTACACTGACATTGTATAACTATTTCTTCAGCCTCTCTAAAACTCATAACTTTAGTTGAAGTAAGAATCTCTATTCCAGACTTTTTTGCCATAGCTGAATATCTCTTTGAAATATCTTTATCTATATCGTATAGTATAGAATTTCTCGCAACTATCACTGTAACTTTACTTCCCATAGCATTAAAAATGCTGGCAAACTCCATTCCAATTACTCCACCACCTATAACTACTAAGGATTTTGGTATATGATTAAAATCTAAAAGTTCAGTGCTTGTTATAATATTTTTACTATCATATACTCCTTCAATGGATGGGATTTCAGCTTGAGATCCAGTAGCTATAATTATATTTTTGCCTTTAATAGTTATTTCTTCTTCGTTGCATACTGTTACAGTATTTTTATCAATTAATGTAGCTTTACCCCTTATAAGTTCTACATTATTTCCCTTTAAAAGAGCTTCTATTCCAGTTACTAAAGTTTTTATAATGCTTCCTTTTCTTTCTTGAATTTTATCTACATCTATTTCAGGATTATTTGCTTTAATACCAAAGTCTTCAATATGCCTTAAGTTATTAAAAAGTTCTGCAGTTCTATATATGGTTTTAGTTGGAATACACCCATAATTTAAACATGTCCCACCTAAATTTTCTTTTTCTATAAGACACACTTTTGCTCCTAATTGCGCTGCTCTAATGGCAGCCACATAACCACCAGGTCCTCCACCTATTACAATTATATCTTTCATAACTACACTCCTCGTATTAATATGTTCTGTTTGAATTACTATATCAACTTTATACACAAGCTTATTTTAGTTAAAACTTTAACAAATCTTTATAAAAAGGCATTAATATAATCTTTGACATTATTATATTAATGCCTATAAATTTTAATTCTTAAAAAGTTACTTACTCCACTTTAAGATTGGTGTTCTTGCTGCTTTAACTTGATCTAACCTTCTTACTAAAGCATTTTGAGGAGCTTCATGTAAAACTTCTGGATTCTCCTTAGCTTCTATAGCTATTATCTTCATAACTTCAACAAACTCATTGATGGACTCTAAGCTTTCACTTTCAGTTGGTTCTATCATAAGAGCATCTTCAACTATTAGCGGAAAATAAACTGTTGGTGGATGTACACCATAGTCAATCAATCTTTTAGCTACATCTAAAGTTGATATATGATTTGGGTTATCTTTTAAACCAGCAAAGATAACTTCATGCTTACATACCTCATCTATAGCTACCTTATAATAATCTTTCAAAGCTTCTTTTATATAATTTGCATTTAATACAGCATTCTCTGAAGCAGCTTTCAGTCCTTCTCTTCCCATAGTTAGTATATAGGTATAGGCTCTAACTAACACTCCAAAGTTCCCATAAAAACTTCTTACTTTTCCAATAGAATCAGGTCTATCATAATCAAATACAAACTTCTCTTCTTCCTTTTTTATAATTGGAACCGGAAGAAACTTAGAAAGTTTACCACATACGCCTACTGGACCTGCTCCTGGACCACCACCACCATGTGGTGTTGAAAATGTTTTATGAAGATTTAAATGACACACATCAAATCCCATATCACCAGGACGAGCTTTTCCCATAATAGCATTTAAGTTTGCTCCATCATAGTATAAAAGTCCGCCTGCTTCATGAACCAACTTACTTATATCCTCTATATTTTTCTCAAACAAACCTAAAGTATTTGGATTTGTAAGCATCAGTCCCGCTATTTCATCATTTAAAACTTTTTTTAGTTCTTCTATTGAAACCAATCCATCCTTATCAGATTTAATTTCAACTATTTCAAAACCTGCCACTTTTGCACTTGCAGGATTTGTACCATGAGCTGAGTCAGGAACTATTATTTTTTTACGTTTAAAATCATTTCTACTTTCATGATATGCTTTTATTAATAAAAGTCCTGTGAATTCACCATGAGCTCCAGCAGCGGGTTGCAATGTAAAATCATCCATACCTGTAATTTCACATAACTTTAAGGAAAGGTCGTGGATAAGTTCTAATGCACCTTGTACATTTTCTGCTGATTCTTTAGGATGAATTTTACTAAAACCAGAAAACATAGCCACATCTTCATTAATTTTAGGATTATATTTCATAGTACAAGACCCTAGAGGATAGAACCCCTTATCTACACAATAGTTTTTATTAGAAAGAGCAGTGTAATGTCTAACTACATCAACTTCACTTACTTGTGGAAGATATGCATCCTCTTCTCTTAACATATTTTTAGGTATAACAGACTCTATATTTATATCCTCCACATCTATTTGTGGAAGCGTATAACCTACTTTACCCTCACATGATAGTTCAAAGATAACTTTATTATAACTTTTCATTATATCTCCTCCATCACTTTAACTAATTTGTCTATTTCATCCTTTGATCTTTTTTCTGTTACACAAAGCAACATAGAATTCTTATATTGAGGGTAATCTTCTTCTAATATATATCCACCTAAAATATTATTATCTAGTAATTTGTTATTTATTTCACATAAGCAAGTATCAGATTTTACTGCAAACTCTTTAAAAAATGGTTTATTGAATAGAGGCTTATATTTACCACTCTCTATTAATTGATTAAAAGCATAGTGAGACTTTTTGATGCATTGAGCTCCAATTTCTTTTATACCTTCTTTTCCTATGGTAGCCATATATACAGCAGCACCTATTGCCATTAATGTTTGATCAGAACATATATTAGAGGTAGCTTTTTCTCTTCTTATATGTTGTTCTCTTGCTTGAAGTGTTAATACATATCCTTTGTTACCATGACTGTCGTCAGTTTCTCCAACAATTCTACCTGGCATTTTTCTCATAAGCTTTTTAGTAGTATTTAGAAATCCTAGACCTGGTCCTCCAAAGTTAATATTAGCACCAAGACTTTGACCATCCCCTATAGCTATATCTGCCCCTAATTCACCAGGGCTTTTTAAAACACCTAAAGATAATGGATCCACACTCATAATAAGTAAAGATTTATTTAAATGGATATCCTTCTCTAATTCCTCTACCTCTTCTATAATTCCAAAGAAGTTCGGACTTTGTATAATAACTCCTGCTACATCTTTATTTAATAATGATTTTACCTTCTCAATATCTGTAACTCCATCACTTTCATCAACTTCTAATAAATCGTACCCTTTATATTTTAGATAAGTTTTTAAAACTTGTCTTGTGTCCGGATGTACTGTTTTAGAAACTATTATGGTATTTCGCTTTGTATTTTCTATAGCCATTACAGAAGCTTCTACTGCTGCTGTAGCCCCATCATACATAGATGAGTTTGAAACTTCCATACCTGTTAAGTTACAAATCATAGTTTGATACTCAAAAACTGCTTGTAAAGTTCCTTGGCTAATTTCAGGTTGATATGGAGTATAAGCTGTATAAAATTCTGTTCTTCCAGTTAAATGTTTACATATAGAAGGAACATAATGATCATACACGCCTGCACCTAAAAAACAAATAAAATCTTCTATAGATTTATTTTTTTTAGCTAAGTTAGTCATTATTTTCTCAACTTCTAACTCAGATAAACCTTTATCAATGTTTAATTCTCTATTTAATTTTAAATTATCCGGAATATCTTTAAATAAATCCTCTATTGATTTTACAGAAATAAAATCAAGCATTTGATTTTTTTCTCTTTCTGTAATAGGAATATAAGGAAACATATTATTCACCTTCTTTACATAGATCTTTACATAATTCTTCATACTCTTCAGCTTTTAATAAATCTTTTAAATCATCTTTATTTGATAATTCTACACAAATCATCCAAGCGTCATATGCATTTTCATTTACTAGAATAGGATTATCAGTTAACTCTTCATTAACTTGTAGCACATTACCACTTGCAGGCATGAAAATTTCTTCAGCAGCTTTAACAGATTCAATTGTTGAAAAAGCTTCTCCCTTAGAAAACTCATCATCTTCTGATGGTAAATCTACAAAAACTATATCCCCTAATAATTTTTGTGCACAATCTGTAACTCCTATATAAGCTTTATCTTCCTCTACTCTTATCCATTCATGATTCTTTGTATATAATAAATTTTCCAATACTAACATGATTAATCCCCCTTATTTTTGAGTTTTTTTACTATAAAACTTTTTATTGACAACCATTGCCTTTAATTCTTTATTTCTAACTTTTATAAAAATTTCTGTACCTAATGCTGCGTACTTAGCATCAATTAACGCAAATCCTATTGTTTTGTTTAAGGTAGGAGACATATATCCAGTGGTTACATGTCCTATTTCTTCATTATCCTTAATTACTATATAGCCATGTCTTCCTATACCTCTATCTATCAATTCATATCCTACTAATTTTCTGGTTACTCCATTTTCCTTTTGTTTTATTAAAACATTTTTACCAATAAAATTTTCTTTATTAAGTTTCACAAAAAATCCAAAACCCATTTCTAATGGAGTTATAGTTTCATCCATTTCATTTCCATACAATGGAAGTGTAGCTTCAAATCTTAGTGTATCTCTAGCGCCAAGTCCAATAGGTTCAACACCTTCATTTTCTCCAGCTTTAAGTATTTCTCTCCATAAGACTACTACATCCTCAGGTTTTGCATATATTTCAAAGCCATCTTCACCAGTGTATCCTGTTCTTGAAATTAAAACTTTTTTATTACATATGTCTATATCATCTTTAAACTGGAAAAATCCTATCTCTGATAAATTAAGTTGTGTTAATTTTTGTAATACTTCTTGAGCTTTTGGCCCTTGAAGTGCTAATTGAGCTACACTATCAGAAATATCTTCAATGGTTATCTCAAAATTACCTTTGTTATCTAACATCCATTTAAAGTCTTTTTCTTTATTGCTTGCATTTACAACTAAATAATAATAATCTTCTGAAAATTTATAAGCTAGTAAGTCATCTACAACACCACCATTTGGATAACACATGAAACTGTATATAACATCTCCATTTTTTAGTGTTTTCACATCATTTGTTAAAAGATAGTTAACAAATTTTTCAGCATCCTTTCCCTTTACTAGTACTTCACCCATATGAGAAACATCAAACAAACCTGCTCTTTCTCTTACGGTTTCATGTTCATGTAGAATCCCCTTAAATTGAGTAGGTAATTCATATCCAGCAAACTCTACAATTTTTCCACCATTCTTCTCATATTCTCCTCTTAAAGGAGTAACTTTTAAATTGTCCAATTAACTCCCTCCTTAAATTAAAATAATGTATATAAGTCTATTATAGCGCTAATTTATTTATATGCAATATTTTACTCAAAATACAATATCTAAGAATAAAATAATTCATAACTACATTAACCCTCATATAAATATCAAAACCAAAGTGACTATAAGTTCTATAGCCACTTTGGACAAAATTTACGCTCCAGCATTTCTTTCTAATAAATATTCTATATTATTTCCACTTAAAACTAATATATCACCTTGCTTAATTAGTGTAGAGCCTTTTGGAACTATTATTTCACTATCTCTTTTTATCATTACAATAAGTATCTCCTCTGGAATATCCGCTTCCATTATAGTCTTTTCTTTCCAACTACTCTTAGAATCAACATTATACTCTATTAATGTTGTAGACCTATCTTCTTGATAGTCGGTAAATGTTTTTAATACTGTTTTTGTATCATCTACTAAATCTAACTTTCTAGCTACTTTAGGGATTAATGTTCCTTGAATAGCTACTGATAATAAAGCTATAAAAAATATTATATGAAATATATCATTTTCTAATGGTATCCCTGATGTTATTGCATATATTGCAAAAACAATTGAAGCTGCCCCTCTTAAACCTACCCAAGAAACAAACAACTGTTGTTTAAATGGTATCTTAAACCAACTTAAAACACCAAAGGTTGCGATTGGACGTGCAATTATTATCATAAATATTGATATTAAAATAGAGCTCCCTATAACACTTGGTAATTCAGAAGGGAATGCTAATAAACCTAATACAAAAAATAGCATAATTTGCATTATCCACGATACTCCATCAAAGAAATGAACTAAGCTTCTCTTGTGTGGAATTTTGCTATTTCCAATGACAATACCAGCTATATAAACACTTAAATATCCATTACCGCCTACCCATTCACTTAATGCATAAGATAAAATAGCAATTGCCGTTATAAATATTGTATAAAATCCATCTACTTCAAAATTTGCATTTCTCATTATATAGACCGTTAGCTTAGATAATATCACCCCAATTAATATACCAAAAATAATTTGTCCAATTACTATAGGTACTATTGAGCTGATCCCCCCATTATTCATTAATGTTAAAACTATTAATGTTAGCATATATGCAACGGGGTCATTACTTCCACTTTCAACCTCTAGTATAGAAGCAATTTCTCCTTTTAAGTTTAATTTCTGTGAACGTAATATAGAAAACACTGATGCTGCATCTGTAGACCCAACTATGGAGCCTATTAGCAACCCTTCTAAAAGACTTGTTTTAAGGACAAAATAACAGAATAATCCTGTCAATCCTGATGTGATTATTACTCCAAATGTAGACATTAAAATGGATTCTCTTGCAACAGGTTTAGCTTCTTTCCAATTGGTACCAAACCCACCATAGAACATTATAAATACCAACCCAAAGGAACATAATTCTCTTGTAAGCTCATAATTATCAAAATATATTCCTACTACACCATCTGAGCCAAATAACATTCCTAAAATGATGAATATAAGCAGCATTGGTACACCAAACTTATATAATACTTTACTGGATGTTATGCAAATTAGTAATACTAATCCACATATAATCATTAACTCAAGCATATTACCTCCTTAATTTATATTGTTTATTTTAAATAAAATTATTATAACTAAACTTTTTACCAATTTTAGTTGCCTTTATATATATTATACAATAAAATTGTACTCGATACATAAAAATTCCTCCCTAATCAAATTATATTTGTGTAAAGTCTATTAAATTTAAGAAAAACTTTAATGAATTTTCATTATGATATAAAAAATAGTAGCTCACCATAAATAGGTTAGCTACTATTTTTATACTATTTAGATTTTATTTCAATCCATCTTTCATCATAAAGCTTAATGTTGTCACCAAGGTCTATGAATGATTCACATTTATCAAGAAGAGTCTTATCTGGATAAGCTACTGGGTTAGATTTAACATCTTGTGAAAGCATTTCAAGAGCTGCTTTATTTGGTGTAGAATATCCTATATAATCTATGTTTTGGACAGCATTTTCCGGCTCTAACATAAAGTTTATAAATTTCTCTGCATAATCTTTATTTTCTGCATCTGTTGGTATGCATAGCGCGTCTACCCACTTATTTGTACCCGTTTTAGGGATTCCATAGGCTAGATTTTCATTTTGATCCATAAGAGTTACTGCATCTCCAGAATAAACTATTCCCATAGCAGCTTCTTCTCCTAAAAGTCTATCTTTACCTTCATCATTAACATAAGCACGAACTAAAGGCCTTTGAGCTATTAATTCAGCCTTAGCTTTATCTAGTTCTTTTTCATCTATGCTATTTTGAGAATATCCTAGCTTCATTAAGGCAATAGCCATAGTATCTCTAACTGAATCCAGCATTAGGATTTCTCCAGAGTATTTCTCATTCCATAAAATGTCCCAACTATCTACAGGATCACTTACCATATTTTTGTTATAAAGAATACCAAAAGTTCCCCAGAAATAAGGTACACTATATTCATCATTTTCATCATAGCTAGGCTTTTTAAAGCTTTCATCTATATTTTTATAATTAGGAATATTAGAATAATCTATCTTCTGGATTAATTTCTCATCCTTCATCTTTTCAATCATATAGTCTGATGGAACTATTAAATCATATTTTGATCCACCACTCTTTATCTTTTGATACATGATTTCATTGGTATCGTAGGTTTCATATACTACCTTTATACCAGTTTCTTCTTCAAATTTTTCTATTAGAGATTCATCTATATAATCTCCAACGTTATAAATATTTAAAACATCACTAGAGGATTTTGTTCCACAACCTGTAAGCATAGCTGTCACCATTACCCCTGTACATACTAGGGCTATAATTTTTTTTAATCTTTTCATCTTATTACTCCTTCCCTACCATTGCTTGCTTTCTGTTAGATAATAATAATAGTATTAATACTGTTATAAACATTAATGTAGTCAGTGCATTAATCTCTGGTTTAATACCTCTCTTTGCCATAGAATAAACCTCAATTGATAAGTTAGTCACTCCATTTCCAGTGTTAAAAAAACTTATAATAAAGTCATCTATAGACATAGTAAAGGCAATTAAAAAGCCTGAAATTATACCTGGTTTTATCTGTGGAAGTATTACCTTTCTAAGGGTATAAATAGGTTTTGCACCTAAATCCATAGCAGCTTCTTCTACATTGTCTGGAAGCTGTTTTAACTTTGGCAATACAGATAAAACTACATATGGTATATTAAAAGTTATGTGTGCTAGTAACATAGTTAAAAACCCTAACTTCATATTAAAAAATATAAAAAGTATCATAAGACCTATTGCTGTTACTATATCAGGATTTAATACCGGTAGATAGTTTATATTGAGAAGCATTGCCTTTTTAGGCCCTCTCATTCTGTCTATCCCTATAGCGCTTATTGTTCCTATGACTGTAGCTATTGCAGATGCCAATATTGCTACTACTACAGTGGTTATTAGAGCTGAAATTATTCTATCATTATGAAACAATTGCTGATACCACTTAAAAGTAAACCCTTGCCATCTAGCCATAGATTTTGAATCATTAAAAGAAAATAGTGCTAGGGCAAAAATAGGAGCATATAAAAATATAAATATTAAAATCAAATATATATTTGAAAATATTTTTTTTGCTTTTACCATAATACTCTACCTCCTCCTTTTTCATCATCATCTGAAAACTTAGAGGTTAATCCCATAGCTAATAAAATTAATATCATCATAAGGATAGATATTGCAGAACCAAAGTTCCAATCTCCAACAGAAGTGAACTGCTGCTCAATTAAATTACCTATGAGCATGTGCTTTCCACCACCTAAAAGTTGCGAGATTACAAAGGTAGATACCGCTGGCATAAATACCATAGTTATTCCTGAGATAACTCCTGGTATACTTAAAGGAAAAATTATCTTCATAAAAGCTGTAATTTTTCCAGCTCCCAAATCATAAGCAGCATTAACTAAATCTTGATCCATCTTTAATAGAGATGTATATATTGGTAGTACCATAAATGGAAGAAAGTTATACACCATTCCAAGAAGTACTGCACCATTTGTATATAGTATATCTACTGAGTTTAACCCAATGATATTAAGTAAGTTATTAAGCAAACCATTCTTTCCTAGAATTGCAAGCCATGCATAGGTTCTAAGCAAGAAATTCATCCACATTGGAAGAATAAATAACATTATAAGCATTCCACGTTTATTCTCTGGTTTTCTTGATATCATATACGCAATGGGATATCCCATTACTAAACATAAAATTGTTGATTGTAATGCTAAGCTAATAGATCTAGTAAATACCTTTATATATAAAGGATCCATTAATCTTTTAAAATTATTTATAGAGAATTGGTAGCTTCCGCTCACTTTTTCTGTAAAGCTAAAAAATACTATTAGAAGAAGAGGTACTATTATAAACAAGGAGCTCCACAATACATAAGGATAAGCTAAATATGATTTCTTTTTCATTCTACGCTTCTCCTGACTTTTTCATTATGTGAATGTCTTCTGGATAAATATCCATTCCTATTTCTGTACCTATAGAAAAGTTTTTAGTATTATGAAGAATATAGTTCATACTCTCTTCCTCTACTTCTAATTCATAGTGAACTCCTTTAAATACAGAAGATTTTACTATCCCTTTTAAGTTTCCTTCTTCTTTATTTACTATTTTTATGTCCTCTGGTCTTATTACCACATCTATATCTTCATCTTTATCAAAGCCTTTATCAACACATTCAAATATACGTCCACAGAATTTAACCTTAAAGTCTTCTAACATTATTCCGTCTGTAATATTGCTTTCTCCTATAAACCTAGCTACAAACTTATTCTCAGGTTCATTATATATATCTTCCGGAGTACCCATTTGTTGAATGACTCCCTTGTTCATTACTACCACAGTATCAGACATAGTTAGTGCTTCCTCTTGATCGTGAGTTACAAATACAAAAGTTATTCCCAATTGCTTTTGTATTCTTTTAAGCTCTATTTGCATTTCTTTTCTAAGCTTTAAATCAAGAGCACCTAAAGGCTCATCAAGTAGTAATACCTTTGGCTCATTAACAATAGCTCTTGCTATCGCTACTCTTTGTTGCTGACCACCACTTAGAGATTCAATTTTTCTTTTTTCAAAGCCCTTAAGATCTACTAATTTCAAAACTTCATTTACTTTTTTATCAATTTCGCTTTTAGAAAGTTTTTTTATTTTTAACCCAAAAGCTATGTTTTCATATACATTCATATGAGGGAATAGTGCATATTTTTGAAAAACTGTATTAATTTGTCTTTCATATGGAGGTAAGTCATTGATTTTCTTATCTTCAAATATAACTTCACCTTCATCGCAAGTTTCAAAGCCTGCTAAGATTTTTAATGTAGTAGTTTTACCACAACCACTTGGACCAAGTAATGTTATAAACTCATTCTTTTTTATCCCTAAAGTTATATTATCTAAAACTTTATTGTCTTCAAAGGTTTTAGATATACCTTTAATTTCAATTATATTATCACCCAACATAAACACCTCTTTTATAACATAATGCTAATTATACTCTTTGTGTCACCTTATTAAATCTGTCTACTTAAAATGACGGTGGTGTACTTACCCATATTACTGTTGCCTCAGTTTTTCCTGTATTTGAAATGTAATGATTAGACTTTGGCTTAAAATAAAAGCTTTCTCCCTTACGTATTTTATATATCTTATCTCCTAAATGCAGGTTTACAATTCCATGAAGCACAAGTCCAAATTCCTCTCCCTCATGAGGAGTTTCTTCTTTGTATTTTCCATTTGGTTCTAATGTGAGCATTATAGGCTCCATCTGATTTTTTTGAGCATCTGGTACGAGCCACTTTAATCTATACTTTAGATCTTCATCCTCAGTTTCAAACATATCGTCATTTGTAAACTTAACTCTTTCATTAATCTTCTCACTAAAGAATTCATTTAAATTTGTGCCTAGTATCTGAAGAATGTCCATAAGTGTTGCAATAGATGGAGATGTGAGATCATTCTCAATTTGTGAGATGAATCCCTTGGATAATTCACATCTGTTTGCAAGTTCTTCTTGTGTTAACTGTTTTTCGATTCTAAGACTTTTAATCTTTTCTCCAATTTGCACGATTCCACCTCAATCTTATGTATTATACTAAACCTTAAGTTTACATTTACTAAACAAACAATATTATTCTATATTTTTTTTATTAATAAATCAATAGATTTATTAAATTTTTTTTATATTTTCATGATTTTTTTTTCATAATGAACCTTTGAATATACCTTATGTTTATGAAAATATGTTTATATTAATATTCTTCATGTTTAGTAATACTAAGTATATTCCATAATAAAAGCTTTCTAGTATTAATTGTACTAACCTTCAACTAAATACTAGAAAGACAATTTACTTTAACTATTTAAAAAAAATACTTTATAAACACTATATATTTCTTATTGTAAAATAATGTAATTATTAACATTTTCCACAACTCTATCCACAATATAATTAACACTAAGTGGATAAATATTAGATTATCACCCTTTTTTCTGAAAATTTACTTTATTTTATCCACAATTTATAAATTTTAAAAAAAATAATAAACAACTAAGCAATTAACACCTTAGTTGTTTATTTTTCATTTGATTCTACTAGTTCTCACTTAATTCTTCCAAAAGCCTATCAAATTCTCTTATTTCAACCCAATCATAAAGATTAATGTTTTCCTTTGAATGATATACTCTGAAATCTTCTATGGATACTTTAACTTCATTTTCTCCCTCAGTTGTGAACCATAGGTGTTTTTCATTACAAGAACTCAATTCTTTTATTTCGCTAAAAGGATTAACATCATCCTCATAATAAAATCTAACTCCACTTTCAGCAAGACTTGTATAGATGTCTATTATCCTATTATTAAGCTCATCCATAAGTTTCCCTTCCTCCTAGGTTACAACTGTTTAATTAGTATTATAACCTACTTTAGCTAGAAATCTTCATTTTATTTTCTAGAGCATTCATAGCCATTATATATCCATATTCTCCAAAACCACATATCTGACCTATACATGCTGGGGCTGTAACTGATTTTTGTCTAAAATCTTCTCTATCATAAATCTGTGATAAATGAACTTCCACAGTATCTATATTTACACTTTTTATAGCATCATAGATTGCATAGCTATAATGGGTAAAGGCACCTGGATTAACTATTATTCCATCATATTTTTCATAGTATGCCCTTTGGATGAAATTAATAATTTCTCCCTCTATATTGCTTTGTAACATCTCTATGTCATGTCCTAAGGATTTAGAGCATTCCTTTATGTAATTTTCAATCTTCTCAAAGCTTTTTGAGCCATATATATGTTTTTCCCTTATGCCCAAAAAATTCAGGTTAGGTCCATTTATAACCATAATTTTCATAGCAATCACCTCTTATAATTAACTAAACTCTCTATTTAAAATTTCATATATGTCTTTAATTGCTTGGTCATCAATAGAATTCTTTTGCCATATTTCCTGTGCTTTTACGCCTTGTCCTATGAGCATAGATAATCCCCCTACAACTTTTTTTCCTAATTCTTTTCCCTTTGATAAAAATTTTGTCTCTGATGGGTTATATACTATATCTACAACGGTTTGAAAATTATTTATGATAGTATCATTAACAGGAGTGGCATCTTCATTAGGAAACATACCTACTGGAGTTGTATTAATTATCATATCTCCTTGAATTTCTTTTAACTGCTCATAACTTATTAGTTCAACTTTTTCATGATTTATTCCTTTATTTTTTTCTGGTGTCCTACTTACTATATAAACATTTTTAGCTCCATTGTCTAATAAATAACACATAGCAGCCTTTGTAGCTCCACCATTGCCCAAAATTACAGCTATTGAGTCTTGTATCTTAACATTATGTACCTTTAACATATATCCAAAGCCATAGTAATCTGTGTTATAACCATATAGTTTATTATCCTCTAGTGATATTGTATTAACAGCGCCTATTCTTTGTGCTTCTGGTGATATCTCATCTAAATACTTAATAATTTCTTCCTTGTAAGGAATAGTTACACTGGCTCCTTTAATTTTTAAAAGTTTAAGTGCATCTATGAATTTTTCTAAATTTCCTTTAGGTATTTCAAATAGTTTGTATGCACCTTCTACTTCCATAGCCTGAAATATTATTTTATGTATTCTCGGTGATAAGCTATGTCCTAATTTCTCACCTAGTATGCCGTAAAATTCCATAACATTACTCCTTTATATATGATTAATTTAAATAACTTTACTTATGCTTTTTTATAATGCTCTCTTGCAAACTTCTACTTAACTCCATTATACTTAAGAAAAATCTTCTTGCTAATAAATCATAGTTCTTATTTTTTAAATTGTCTACATTTTTTTTAATAACCTTTGATTCTCTTTCCTCATCATATATCGGTAAATCATTTTCTTTTTTAAAATTAGCTACTCTTATAGCAACATCCATTCTTCTCTCAAATAGATTTACAAGTTCTTTATCAATCTCATCGATTTCTTTTCTACATTGCTCTATTTCATTCACTGCAATTCACCCTTTTCTAAATTATCTATATACATTAATTAAATTTTACTAATATATAATAACACTTATTTATATATTATTTCCACTAAAAATAAATAGACTCCTATAGGAATCTATCTTTTTATCTATATATTTTTACTTTACATAATATTTATTAAAATTTATTTATTCCAAGTTTTCTCTTTATTCTTCTTGTATTTCTAGCTATCCAACTTTCCTTATTTTTTTCTTCAAGTTCTTGTAATTCCTTTTCCATAGCCTGTCTTTCTAATTCTTCTTTTAATTGATATCTTGCCATTTCAAAAATAGGTTCTAAAAGATTTTTAGTGTCATAGTAACCTCTTAGAATTCTCTTGTTTTTAGACTCTTCATCTAGATTTAATAATCCATCTAATATTTTTGTTTCTATGTCTGAAGGAATTAGTTCTATGATTTTTGCATCTGGAAAATCTTCTCTTCTTATTTTAGCTTCCTTAGATAATAGTACCGCTATTATTATATCACAACCTTCTTCATATACTGGTTTTATAGGAGTATTATCTACTAATCCACCATCTAAATATGTCTTTCCACCAATTTCTTCACTTTCATATATCATAGGAAGGCAAGCCGTTGCCAATAATATACTTTTTGCTATTTCTTCTTCATAGTCATTTATTCTAAAATATTTAGCAGTGAAATCCGGCATTTCGGTACATGATACATATAATATTTTTTCAGATTTCTTTAATTTATTAAAATTTATATATTTCTCAATTATATCCTTAGCTCCATCTCTAGGAATATCACCCTGCTCTAATTTCTTTGTCATATACTTTTTTACCAAATTCATATTTTTACTACCTATAGCAAGGGTTACGCCTTTCCTTATTAGGACTTTACTATTTACTGGTAACAACTTCTCTATAGTAACCTCTTGCCACATTTTCTTAGCTTCTTCAAAATCATCTTGAGCAAATAAAGCTGCATTTATAGCACCTATAGAAGTACCTGAAACTACTTTTATGTATTTATCTATATTTAACTCTTTTATAGCTTTCCATACTCCTATCTCATAAGCTCCTTTTCCGCCTCCACCAGATAATACTAATCCTACTCTCATTCCCCTTCATCCCCCATTAAAATATTATCTTGATTTTATAATATTTATTAATCACTTTTTATTATTATATCATTTTAAGAAAGTTTTTTACTTCATTTTCATATTTCTCTTGATTAGTGGCATAACAAGTATTATGCTTAGCTCTTGGAATTATACACAAGCTTTTTATTCCCTTTTTAATTTCATACATTTCCATGGACATATAACATGGTATTAATTCATCTTGATCTCCATGAATGAACATAATTGGTACTTTGCTTTCATTTACCATATCCATTGGACTTATTTCTCCTAAAGAAAAGCCACATACTTTTTTTATTTTATGATTAGTGAGATTATAGAAAGGGAAAAAAGGAATCTTGTATTTATTTAACTTTCTTTTTATAACCTCTATTGCATTTGCATAAGCTGATTCCGATATTATAAAATCTATTTTATTCTTTCCTAAAACTGAATACATAAGACCAGTAGCAGCTCCCATAGAATGGCCATGTACACCTATAAAGCACTTTTCCCCAACTTTTTGTCTTATACAGCTTACCCATAAATCTAAATCTTCACACTCATATCTTCCATAGGTAGCATAAGTTCCTTCACTATTACCATGACCTCTTTGATCTACTAAAAGAATATTAAATCCTTCTTTTATAAAAAACTTTATATATTGGCAAGACCTGTAATGGCCAACCAAGTATCCATGCAATAATATTATTATTTTTTTTGAAGGTAAATTACAGTTTAGATAATATCCTTTTAACTTATATCCATCTTTACTTTGTACAATTAGCTCTTCCAATTTTAACTTTTCATACTCATCAAGAGAATATAATCCCATGGTGTAAAGACTATTAAAGGTTTCTATCTTATCACGCTTTTTACCAAGAGTAGCATGATAAAATAAACAATTTATGGTTTTGATAAATATTATAAAAAGTACTGTCATTACAATTAATATATTAGCTATTATCATAATTTGCTCCTATTATCATCTTGTAATATTTTTAAATAAAAAAACTTGTATTTAAAATACAAGTTTTTATTTTATATATTTTAGTAATCCCCTACTTTTTATAATTAATGCACCATTAATTACGTTTGTAATATCACATTGATTAATACACTCATTCCTTAATTACAATCCCTAAAATTCTCGAAAGTGATAGTGCTTGCATTGGAGTAACTACTATTCCATATAAATCTCTTACATCTCCAATAAGTCCTTCTATATCACTATTTCTAAAATCAATACCTTTCACCATAGCCTTAGATATGTCAATTTGTCTCATATTTACATTTTCAAAGTTTACTTTATTAAGCTTACTATTTTCAAAAATCACATTATTAAATGATGAATCTATAAAGTTTACATTTTTAAGAGTAGAGAAAGATATGTTACTATAGTCACCGTTACACTGATTTAATGTGACATTTTGAATATTTGTATCTGTCAAGTCTATACCCATAAGCTTACAGTTTATCATTTCTACCCTATGCAGAATTCCATTATTAAAATTAGAATTTGATAAATCACAGTTTTCAAATTTTACATCTATTAATTCAATATGAGGAAATTTTATATTTCTAAAATCTACATTTTTAAATATAACTTCCGAAAATTCAACATGTGATGCACTCTCATTACTTAAGTCACAATTAAGCATCATTACATTATTAAAATAATCTTCATCATCTATATTCTTCTCTAAAGAATATACCTCTTCATTTATTGCTGTAATTTTAGGTAATAATACATTTTTTACTTTTCTTTCTTCCATATTTCTTCTAGCTATGTACTATATATATACTTAACATAGCTAATCTTCACCATCCTTCACTATTTTCATTTAATCTGATTATTATCTAGCATATTTAAATATTCCCCAGGTAATCTCAAAAACCTTCATAAACAGAGTTCTTAGCTTCTTGATGCTTAGAAATCGTTATCCAGGGACATAGCAGGTCTTTTACTCCCACTTTGAAAAAGGTGGGAGTATTAGAGCTGGTAGTCATCGGATAAACAGAGTTCTTAGCTTCTTCATAAGTCAAAGATATTTTAAAACAGATAATAACATATTCACATACCTACATAATCATTAATACAATAATCATATAAGCTACAATGGAGGTGTCTAATGTCTACATTCAGAATTATTGTATTTGATGGTGGAGGAATTCGTGGTGCTCTATCCACACGTATATTAAAACGCATTTATAATAAATATCCTGATATCTTAAAGTATACAAACTTATTTGCTGGTACTTCTACAGGTGCTTTAATAGCCTTAGCTCTAGCTTCTGGAAAGGATGGAAATTATGTTGATAACTTATACAACTATGAGACTGTAAAAAGTATATTTTATCCTTCTCATCTTAACCTTTTCAGACCTAAATTTAATAATAAAAACTTAAGAGAAGTCATATTATCTGTATTTACAGAAGACCTTACCCTTGGAGATCTTGAAAAGTATGTATTCATCCCATCTTTTAATGTAAAAGGTTTTTCATCTGATAACTGGCAATCTGTATTTTTTAATAACCTTTCTCGTGGTTCAACATACACATCTAAGGTTGTAGATGTGGCTTTAGCTAGCTCTGCCGCTCCTACTTATTTTCCTTCATACAAGAACTTTATAGATGGAGGTGTAATTGTAAATAATCCTACAGCCGCCTCTATGATTTCCGTAATGAAGCTCCTTAAACCTAAACATTCACTATCTGATTTTCGTATATTATCTATTGGTACCGGCTCCACACTTAACCAAATAAAATCAGATACATCTTCTTGGGGTGCTCTCCAGTGGATGCTCAGACCGAAATGTAATGTTAAAACACCTTTGGTTTCAATTCTACTAAATGATACACCTCTAGAAGACTTATATTGCAAAGAACTTATCGGTCCAAACTACTTTAGAATAAATCCTATACTGAAATATAAAATTCCTCTTGATGACTATTCAAAAGTTCCATTACTTAAAAATGCTGTGGACAATCTAGATCTTTCCGATACCTTTAAATTTATAGAAAATCATTTTTTACATTAGTGCAAAATTTATTTAATATAAAAAGTTATTCTATAATAATTCCTTTTATCATTATAGAATAACTTTTTTATTTTTATGTACATTTTCTAATTAACTAACTTTATATAAATTTATATAACTAAGAATAATTTTCATATTTTACAAGTTTATTTTTCCCTTCCGCTTTAGCTATATATAATGCTTCATCTGCAAAATTAATACATTGATCAATATTTTTCTCTTTACCTGAATAGATAAATACACCTAGGCTAGATGTCACTTTTAATTTAAACTTTTCTCCATAATATATATTAGCTCTTTCCATTGATGTTCTTATATTGTCACAGATTGAATAAATCTTTCTTTCACTTATACCTTGTAAAATCACTAAAAATTCTTCCCCACCATATCTCCCTGCAATTCCATGCTTTTTAACATTATTTCTAATTATGCCTCCAACCATTTTTAATACACTATCTCCATAACTATGTCCATACTTATCATTAATTAATTTAAAATCATCAATATCTATCATTATGACAGCTAATTTCTTTCGTTCTCTTTGACAATCCTTAAATACTTTTTCTCCTTTTTCAAAAATTTCCATTCTGGACAGTAATCCTGTTAAAAAATCATGAGAAGAAAAATATTTAGTTCTATTATAAAGGCAAGAATTCTCTAAAGCTATAGCGACATAGGATGCTAATATCTTTAATTTGTTTAAATCATTTTCTGTATATGCATTTTTCTTATAACTTTGTACATTTAAAAATCCTCTAACCTTATCCTCTAGAATTAAAGGACAATACATTGCTGATTGAGTATTATTATCACTTACTTTTACCTTAAGGGTTGGTACATACTTTTTATATTCTTTATACAGATCATTAATTAAAATAGTGCTTCTATTTCTAACACAATAAGCTCCTATGCTAGTTTCATCTTCTATATGAACATTCTTTAAATTCAGCTTATTTCCTCTATCTATAAATAGTGCATAATCTAAAATTCCTTCTGACTCCTTAAGGGTAGAAACACCAACTACTTCTGCATCAATAATCATTGATATTTCTTTATGTATGTTTTCTAATATATTCTCAAAATTAAGATCTGAAGTTATTTTTTGCCCTATAGTTGATATTACTTTAATGTCATCATATAATGACTTAAATATAGCTGCTTCTTGCTTATTCTTTTCATTTTCTAAGTCAGCAAGACTTAATTCACTAGTTATACAGTTCAATTCATCATTTATTTCAACATACTTCTCATAATACACTAGTGCTTCCTTATACTTATTAATCTCCTTGTTAGATAAATACAGTTGCTTATATATATTTCTATTAATTAGTACGCATTTATTTTTTTCAGATATTTCTAATGCCTTTACTTGCTTATTAATAGCTTCATCATATTTATTATTAATTAAATCACTCTGAGCCCAAGCCTCTAATATACTAGCTTGAACTTCATAATAATCCCTCTTAGTGGCATGCTCTAATGCAGCTGAATAATCTTCTTCTGCTTCCTTTTGCTTACCGGCCTTAAAATTTATTTTTCCCCTTATTCTTAAAGCTTCACTTTTTATAATTTCATAATTTAGCTTTTCTCCAATTTCAATAGACTCATTAATAAAATTCATGGCCTTTTCTAAATTTCCAAGTTCACATTCAATTTCAGCAATAACTTGATACATATTTATTTTCATATTATCATTATCACCATAAGGTATGTCTTGTAATGAATCTATAATTTTTTTAGCTTCATTGTATTTTCCCAAACTCAAATAATTAACACAAATATTATTTAATATTACTAAAAAAAACTTATCATTCTTTAATTTTTTTGCTATTTTTAATGCAATCTTTCCCCATTTTGTACTCAATTCACATAATCCTAATTGAAAGTAGGCACTCATAAGACCATTTGATACATATAATTTCCCTTTTTCATCACTTATGCTTTGAAATAATGTATTAGCTTTTAATAACCACTGTACTCCCTTTTCGTATGTACCTGAATAATTAAAATACCACCCTATAGTTCCACTACACCAAGCTATTCCTCTTATATTTTGATTTTCAGTACATATTTTTAACCCTTCATCTAATATACTTTTAGCATTGTCTAGGTTACTTACTAGCTGTTCGTTAACATGCTCTATAAATTGGTCTATGTAATTTGAATCTTCCCTAAGTCTATTTAGTACATCTTCTTTTGAATCTTTGTACATAGATTTCATAACCCCCTATTTTTATTATGTTATAAGGTATTAATTACTCCTCTTCTTTTATAGCAAAATCTCTAGTAACATCTCTTACCCATTTCCCACTACTTACTCTTACTATACTAACCAAAGATTTTATTATCTCATCACACCTAATTATAAAAAATACAGCTACTATTGGTAACCCTAATATATCTACTGCTATGAATCCTCCTGGAATAGCTACACACCACATAAATATAATGTCATTTAATAATACAAATCTTGCGTCTCCTCCACCTCTTAGAACTCCCATCATCATATTACTTCCTAAAGCTTGGAATATAACAATAATAGAGGTTACACTCATAATTTCCATAGCAATTAATTTTGTACTTTGTGGAACATTGTAGAAGTTTACTATTATAGGCTTAATAACATATATTATTCCGCTGGCAATAAGCCCTGTAACTACACTAAATACACCTATCGTAAAGGCATATTCCATGGCTTTATTCTTTTTACCTTCACCTATGGTATTACCAATAATAACAGCTGCAGCATTAGATAATCCAAATATAAACACTGTTACAAATTGTTGTGCAACTCCATTTATACTATTGGCTGCTACTGTACTTGTTCCCATTTTTGCTACAATAACTGAAATCATAGAGGATCCTGTAGACCAAAGCAACTCATTAAATAGTACTGGTGTACATGTGGATACATAGTCCTTTAATATAACCTTATCCACCTTTAATAGATGCTTAGGTCGTAATTTTATCTTCTTCTCAAAATAAATCATAAATATTATAACTATTATAAACTCTGCGATTCTTGCCATAACGGTAGCAATAGCTGCACCTCTTATGCCCAAGGCTGGGAATCCAAATTTTCCAAAAATAAATACCCAGTTAAAAAAAGCATTTACTAACAATGACACACTATATACTAACATTGAAATTTTTACTGTTTTTACAGAACGAAGCATCATTATTGTACAGTTTGTTAAACCATAGAATATGTATCCTATGCAGACTATTCTAAGATAGCTAGCCCCACCTTGTATAACAGCCATATCATTAGAAAATATGCTCATAAACTGTGTTGGTAATAGAGCTGCTATGGATATAAATATAATTATTATAACGGTACAAACTCTATACATAATTGCAAGTATCTTATGAATAGAATTTACATCTTTCTTCCCCCAATATTGAGATATCATAATATTTGATCCACTAGCTAGTCCAAAAAGTAGAATCATCAAAATAAAAAATAAATTATTTGCTAAAGCTACTGATGATAATTGGACCTCCCCTAAAGATCCTACCATTAAGGTATCTATCATACTTACTGCAAAAGTAATTAAGTTCTGTATAGCTATGGGTACTGATATACTAAAAAGTAATCTGTAAAATTTCTTATCTGTAGTTATTTTCATATAAATATTCTCCGTATTAATCCAATTTAATAAAATAATTATACCATATTTCATATATAAAATAACCATACATATTTCTACAAATGTGCATGGTATGTATGGTTATTTTAGAATAATAAATATATTAATGCAAATTTCTTTATTATGAATATATTAATAAAATTATTTATGCTCTTAGAAAATTTCATCAACTTCCAAAATACATATTTTCATCTATCTTCTTATTCTAGCTTTTCTTTCATTTATTCTTTCTTTAGCCCTTCTGCGTTTTTCTTCATTAGCTATTTCTTTTTTTATTTTTTCATAACTTATAAATCTCTCCTCAGATAATTCTCCTCTTTCAATGGCTTGTTGAACAGCACATTTAGGTTCACTTTTATGCTTACAATCTGAAAAGTGACACTTCAACGCAAGATCCTCTATATCCTTAAAGGTGGCTTCTACGTCTCCCTGACTTAGCTGAAGTTCTCTCATTCCTGGAGTGTCTATTATAGCTCCCCCTGTTGGCAACACAAATAATTCTCTATGGGTTGTAGTATGCCTTCCTTTGTCATATTCGTCAACTTCCTTAGTAATTTGTACTTCTTTTTCTAACAATTTATTTATTATAGTAGATTTTCCAACCCCTGAAGACCCAATAAAAACTACAGTATCATCGCTTTTTATAATATTTCTTACTACCTCTACACCTTCACCAGTTAAAGAACTTACACTTATCTTATCTATACCTAATGCCACCTGGTCTAAAGATAATAACTTATCTTCTAAATCCTCACATAAATCTAATTTAGTTAATAAAATAACAGGTGTAGCACCACTATCCCATGCTATATTAATATATCGTTCTAACCTTCTTAGGTTAAAATTATTATTTAAAGACATTGTTATAAAAATCTTATCTATATTTGCAGCTAATGCCTGTTCTTCACTTTTTACTCCTGCTACCTTTCTACAAATAAGTGTTTTTCTTTCTTGAATCTGATGTATTATTCCTTCTCCATAACCAAGCTCTTCATAATTAACCCAATCCCCTACAACTGGATAGTCCTTTTTATTAATTAATTCGTATTGTAACTTCCCTGATAGGGTAGCTGATATTTCTCCCTTTTCAATTATTATCTTATATAAATTTCTATGCTGAGCATACACTCTTCCTATTTGATGTTGATTTATATTATTTTCTCTCACCTATATAATCCCTCTTTCTAACTTTATACTTTAATTTATTTTCATTTAATAAAACGTTGAACTTATGCCCTTTAGCTTTTTTATAATAACCTTACTGGTTAAAAAACTTTATTTTTGCATACAAAAAAACCTTGGATTAAGCTACTCCAAGGCATAAGTTCAAATTAAATATAGTTATAAAATTAGGATTATAATCTTATTATATTTCTAAGGTTTTAAACTGAATATAATTATTAATATTAATCCACTGAAACTAACATTTAAATCTTAAATTTGGAGCGGCTGTATATACTTCATCTAATATTAATCTTTCTCTGTTCATCATAATACAACAACTCCTCTCAAATTCGATTTATATATTTATAATATCAATACATATATTAAGCATACATCAAATATACATATTTGTAAATAATTAAATAACAAATTCCTATAAATATTTTTCATTTTTAGAATTTTATATAATTTAAAATACTTATATGTCTATCTTTATTACCTATTTATATAAATCCACGGCTAAACTACTAAGTATTTCTTCATTAATAATTTCATATCCGTAATTGTCTTTTTTTAACACTTCCCTATTTATTAAATTATTTATAGTCCTTAATAGATGTCTATAGCTAGTTCCTAGCAACTCAGCAATCTCTGTTAATGTTTCATTAAATACAACTCTATTTCCTTCTTCCCTTGTTGCCATTATATAGCTTGCTAATCTGTTTTCCAGTGGATATAGTAAATTGATTGATCCATTTCTAGATGAAGTATCCATTTTATTTCCCAAGGAACTGCATATAAATCTTAGAAACTTAGCATCATTTAATAACTTTTCTCTTACCTTTTTAAAAGATAACCCAATACAATAAGCATCCTCTATAACTTCCATATTTGTAGTTGCCTTTGTAAAATTGATTAATTCTAAATCTCCTAGTACCATAAGTGGATAATAAAAACATATTAAAAGGGATTTACCATTTTTTAAACTAATATATACTTTAGCCTTACCTTCTACAAAAAAGAATAAATAATCTATAGGCTCATCTTCCTTACATAAAAATTCATTTCTCTTAAAGTGAAATAATTCCATATATTCTCTCATATCATTGGTAAAGATATCATTAATATTGTATTTATCTACATATGTGTTCATAAGTTCTGAGTTATTTATTTTCTTCATATTTTTCTCCTAAATCATATCAATTATATAAACCTGAATTATTCACCGA